>CAIZCB010000525.1 GCA_903931355.1 uncultured Pseudomonadota bacterium | reverse complement strand
CGCTAATTTAATTATCAAAAAATCAGATAAAAAAGAAAAAACCGCATGACCTTAACTGCGACAATTTGCCACATTTTCAAAGACTTAGCCTATCTGTATTATTACCATCAATGCTTATGCGCAGCATTATCTATTCCTTCTCTGATCCGGCACTTTGCTGGATTTTTTTTGCCTGAAGGAAAGTGGAGTGACTGGGTTAATCGGGGAATTTGATTTCCGCTCATGCTGAAACAGCTCAACACGAACGGAATAAGAACTTATTTGTAGATTTGTTGCGGGTCTTTTAAAACTGCTTCAGTGGCCTGCCATTGGCCATTTTGCAAGCTACGATAGAAGCAGCTTTGGCGACCGGTGTGGCAAGCGATGCCGCCTTGTTGTTCGATTTTTAGCAGGATCACATCGGCATCGCAGTCTAACTGCATATCGATGACTTTTTGTTGATGACCTGATTCTTCGCCTTTGCGCCATAAACGCTGTCTGGATCGCGACCAATACACCGCAAAACCGCTTTCGACGGTTAGCGCCAGCGATTCACGATTCATCCACGCAAACATCACCACGCGGCCAGTGTCGTACTGTTGGGCGATAACGGGCACTAAGCCGTCATCAGTCCATTGAATTTCATCTAACCACGCCAAACTCACAGCCTAACCTCAATACCACGGCTTTGCATGTGCAATTTAGCTTGTTCGATGCTGTATTCGGCAAAGTGGAAAATACTGGCAGCGAGAACCGCGTCAGCTTTACCGTCGATAATGCCATCGGCTAAATGATCGAGATTACCAACCCCACCAGACGCAATCACCGGAATGGTTAACGCATCGCTAATCGCACGGGTTAACGGCAAATCAAAACCGGATTTGGTACCATCGCGGTCCATACTGGTCAGCAAGATTTCACCCGCACCGTAATCTTGCATTTTGATTGCCCATTCAACCGCATTGATACCGGTCGATTTGCGACCACCGTGGGTGAAAATTTCCCAGCGGTTTGGCTCGCCTTCGGCACTGACTTTTTTGGCATCAATCGCTACCACAATACATTGCGAACCAAATTTCTCAGCGGCTTGCTGAACAAATTCAGGATTAAACACCGCCGCGCTGTTGATGCCGACTTTATCAGCCCCCGCATTCAGCATCCGGCGAATATCGTCCAAAGTTCTAATCCCACCACCAACGGTTAAGGGAATAAACACTTCGCTGGCGACTTGTTCAACGACATGGACAATGGTGTCGCGGTCGTGATGGGTGGCGGTAATGTCGAGGAAAGTAATTTCATCGGCACCTTCGCGATCATAACGACGAGCGATTTCAACCGGATCGCCGGCATCACGAATATCGACAAATTTCACGCCTTTAACGACGCGGCCATTATCAACATCCAGACAGGGGATAATTCGTTTGGCAAGACTCATTGCTTATTCAAATGATTCGGCAAGTTTTTCGGCTTCGGCAAAATCCAGCGTGCCTTCGTAAATCGCACGACCAGTAATGGCGCCCATAATGCCTTCGTGTGCAACCGCACCCAAAGCATGAATATCATCCATATTGGTGATGCCACCAGAAGCAATAATGGGAATGTTAACCGCTCGGGCTAGTTTGGCAGTGGCTTCGACATTGACGCCTTGCATCATGCCATCGCGAGAAATATCAGTGTAGATAATCGCCGCAACGCCGTTGGCTTCAAATTTTTGCGCCAAATCAATCACGTCATGACGCGATAGTTTTGACCAGCCATCAATCGCTACTTTGCCGCCTTTGGCATCTAAACCAATGATGATGTGGCCTGGGAATT
>CAIZCB010000524.1 GCA_903931355.1 uncultured Pseudomonadota bacterium | reverse complement strand
ATAAAATCATAAGCCTGATTCGCTAAGATTTGATATTCAGGTTCGCCATTGTTGAGGCTAATTTCAACCGCGCCAGTTGGAAATTCTGCGTCGATTTGCAAAGCCGCTTGTGAAATTCCCCAAGTTTGCATCGCTGCCTGAATTTTAGCGCCCGCTTGATCTTGACCGATTCGACTGATGAATAGCGGCGCTTGTTGAAAGGCTTGTAAATGCCATGCAACATTGAACGGCGCACCGCCTAATATTTCCACGCCATAATCAAAACGATCAAACAAAACTTCGCCAAAAATGGCGACAGCAGGCGTTATCATTAGCGCAACCAACCTTTACGTTTGAAGAATAAATAAGGCACAGCAACCGAGAACACCATTAAACCTAAGGCAAATGGATAACCAAACATCCATTCCAATTCCGGCATATTATTAAAGTTCATACCGTAAATACTGGCGATTAAGGTTGGTGGCAATAATGCGACCGAGGCAACCGAAAAAATCTTGATGACTTTGTTCTGGTTAATATTAATGAAACCGACCGTGGCATCCATTAAGAAGTTGATTTTGTCAAACAAAAACGCGGTATGGCTGTTTAGCGATTCAATATCGCGCAGAATTTGTTGGGCATCTTCCAATTGAGTCGGCAATAATAATTTGCGGCGTAATAAAAATGAAACCGCTCTTTGTGTATCAAGCATATTGCGGCGAATCCGACCATTTAAATCTTCCTGCTCAGCAATATCCGCCAAAATCCGCGCCGCATCTTCATCGCTCATAGTTTGGCTTAATACTTTACGGCTGACAGTTTCTAATTCGCTGTAAATATTTTCTAAAGCATCCGCTGAATATTCAGCCTCGGCACCGTATAAGTCGAGCAACATATCTCGACTATCGGAAACGAAGCCCGGCTGACTACGAGCGCGTAAGCGTTGTAAACGGAAAACCGGCAATTCTTCGCCGCGCACAGAAAATAAAATATCGCCACGCAAGACAAAGGCTACAGGCACACTGCGCGCCTTGCCTTCGCGATCTAATAAAAAATCGGAATGGATATGGATTTGTTCCTGCTCGACATAGAAACGCGCACTAGCCTCAAGGTCGGTTAATTCATCAGGGTCAGGTAAATCTAAACCATAATGTTGGCCGATTAATAATCGCTGCGCTTTGCTAGGCGATAACAAGTCAATCCAAATCGGTTGCATCAGTTCTAAATCATGCCGACAAGTAATCGCAACTTTTGACAATCGACCATCAACCAATTGAAACGCGCTTAATTGCCCTTCGCCACAATGCGGCTCGCGATCACCCACCAAATATTCACGCAAAGTGTCAGAGATTTCCCAAAGCACATCGTCTTGACGTTCGGCAGCCACCTGCTCCCAAACAAATTGAGTATCTTCCAAGCTTAAAGAAGACAAGATTTGCCCAATCTCAAACGCAGACAAACGTTTTATTAAAGCCTGCAATTCTGCCAAATGTTGCTTTTGGACTAAGGTCATCACCAGCTTTTGCCGCTGCATAGGCTGATTTTGCAGCGTTCTTTCGACGCTCCGATGCTTTCTTAGCAAGTCGTTAACAGTTTGCAGTGACACTGGCAACTCCAAAGGAAAAACAGAAAAGTGCCTAATATAACCGAGATTGAGGGGTAATGACGTAAGTTAAGTGGCTAAAAGCGCTTGTTTTGATAACAAGCGCAACAACCAATACTGCAGAATTATTGTTTTTCAGTTTCTGCTGTTTGTTCTGGTGTAGCAGCAGAATT
>CAIZCB010000523.1 GCA_903931355.1 uncultured Pseudomonadota bacterium | reverse complement strand
GGCATTAATTCATCTTTTAAATGCGCGACTTCACGATCCAATGTCAAAGATTCAATCGCTCTATGACCTTTTAACATTACAGTACCCGCTGGGGTTTCGTAGCAACCTCTGGACTTCATGCCAACATAACGGTTTTCTACGATGTCCAAACGACCGATACCATTCGCGCCAGCGACTTTGTTCAATTTTTCCATGACTTGATGCGGTGTGTGTGGCACATCATCAATCGCCACAATGTCACCGTTTTTGTAAGTCAATTCGATGTAAGTTGCTTGGTCTGGTGCGTTTTCTGGTGATACTGTCCAGCGCCACATATCTTCTTCTGGCTCTGTCCAAGGATTTTCCAAGATGCGACCTTCGTAAGAAATGTGCAAAGAGTTGGCGTCCATTGAATAAGGTGAGGTTTTGCCTTTTTTCATTTCGACAGAAATGCCGTGCTTCTCAGCATAATCCAACAGTTTTTGTCTGGAGTTCAAATCCCATTCACGCCAAGGCGCGATAACTCTAATATCAGGACGCAAAGCATAAGCGCCTAATTCAAAACGCACTTGGTCGTTACCTTTACCGGTTGCACCGTGCGAAATCGCATCAGCGCCAGTTTCGTTGGCAATTTCAATCAAGCGCTTGGCGATTAAAGGACGGGCAATTGATGTACCCAATAAATACTCGCCTTCGTAAATGGTGTTGGCGCGGAACATTGGGAAGATAAAGTCGCAGGCAAATTCTTCACGCAAATCATCGATATAAATTTCTTTGATACCAGCTGCAGTCGCTTTTGCTCTAGCAGGTTCTAATTCTTCACCTTGACCAACATCAGCGGTAAATGTCACCACTTCACAGTCATAAACATCTTGTAACCATTTCAAAATGACCGATGTATCCAGACCGCCCGAATAGGCCAATACTACTTTTTTGATTTCCGACATAAGTGCTTTACACCTTAAACGATTAAAAAAACAGACAAAATTATAAACTACGCACCCAAAGATTGCGCCAGCAAGGCCGCAACTCGCGCGGTAGCACCCTGATTTTGTTCAACAAAACTTTTGGCATTACTACTTAAATTTTGCCGAAACGTATGATCTTCATGGATTTGCAACACCGCTTTGGCAATCGCCAAATCATCATCACACTGTACCGCCGCGCCAGCCTTTAGCATCTGCTCGGCAATTTCCTGAAAATTAAACATCTGCGGCCCAAACAACACCGGCACACCGACCGCGGCAGGTTCTAAAACATTATGACCACCGACAGCGACTAAACTACCGCCGACAAACGCTAAATCAGCAGCGGCATAAAGCATTTTTAATTCACCAATGCTATCAGCCAGATAAACATCACAGCCGTCATCAACTAAACGATTTTCGCTACGCATCACCACCGACAAGCCCTGTTTTTCGCAAAGCTTTTTCACAGTATCAAACCGCTCAGGATGCCTAGGGGCAATCACCAACAACAAGTTTTTAATCTGGGCTTTTAACGCCGGATACAGCCCCAGCAAAATATCTTCTTCGCCTTGATGAGTGCTGGCAATCATCCAGACAAATCGTCCCGCAAAGCTGTTTTGCTTCAACGCCAAACCAGCGGCTATCGTCGCTGGCTCAATGCTCAAATCAAACTTGATATTGCCTAGCACCGATACTTGTTGAGCATTCGCGCCGATTTCGATGAAGCGCTGTTGGTCATCAGCGGTTTGAGTGGCGATTTGCTGAATACAAGCCAAAGCCGGTTTGATTAAAGCGGGGATTTTTTTATAGGCTTTGGCAGATTTTGCCGACAAACGGGCGTTAATCACATACAAGGGAATTTGCTCAGCAGCGCAAGCGGCAAACAAATTCGGCCAAACTTCCTTTTCCATAATCACCGCGATTTTCGGTTGAAAATGCCGCAAAAACCGCGCAACGATGATCGGCAAATCGTAAGGCAGATAAACATGCTCAACGCTATCCGCCAACACCGCTTGCACTCGCGCCGAACCAGTTGGCGTGGTGGTGGTGACTAAAAAACGTTGCGCTGAATGCTGGCTTTGCATCAATTTAATCAATGGAAACGCCGCTTCCGCTTCACCCACCGATACCGCATGAAACCACACAACATCCTGACAAGCTGCGCTGCGATAAAAACCTAATCGCTCCTGCCAACGCTGCCGATACAAAGGCGCTTTAATGCCACGCCAATACAAACGCAGCAAAATCAATGGGGTTAAAGCACTAAAAATCAGAGTGTAAAGTTGACGCATCACAAGCACTATTGGGCGGAACCGCCAACAAACAAACGGTAAGCTGGGTTGGTAGTTTGCTGTTCGTAAACCAAG
>CAIZCB010000522.1 GCA_903931355.1 uncultured Pseudomonadota bacterium | reverse complement strand
TCAGCTGATTAAACGTCAAGCTAAAACCTTGTTGGCTCAAAGCTTGGCAAATCATTAACCCAATTAAACCCAAAGCTGGAATCGCAAATTGCTCGGTTGGGAAGCTTAAATAACGACCGTTAAACGCTAGACCAAAGGTTTTATACAAAGCTAATGCGATAAAGAATACATACAGTTTTCTGATCCCATCTGCGACCACTAATTGGGTATTTTGTTTCGCTAAACCATCAAAGAAACGCTGATTTAATAGCTGAATTAAAGCGCCATTGATTAAAACCATGAACACGGTATAAGCGCGTTGCGGCAAGCTGTAGCTGGTATACCATTCTAATTCAGCCAAACTCACTAAATTAATCGCCAATAATTGGCTTAAACCTAAAAATACTAATTGGCGAGCAAATGATAAGTCTTTCAATTTGCCGAAAAAGCCAGTGATTAACATCAACCATAATAATGTTGCGGCTGCATAATCTAGCAACCAACTAGCGTTTTCATACACTTTGCCTGTTAACGGAAATACAGGTTTGCGGTCGGCGGAAATCAAGCCCCAATTCGCACCAACCACGCCTTCTAAGTTGCTTTTCCAAGGTTGATTAAAGGCTTCGACGATGTTGTAGTCAAAACCGTGATGGTTAGCGACTTGGATCATACCGCGAATAAATTTGGCTTCATTGACCACGCTCGGCTCAGCCATGCCTCGTTGACGTCCTGCACTAGGCCAGCCAGATTCGCCAATCAAAATCTGTTTACCCTGTGCAACGCCACGCGCTTCATCTTCAACTTGTTTGACGATTTTTTCTAAATGTTCCGGCGCGTTTTCAACCGCAATTGGCTCATCTTCCCAATAAGGCAAAATATGGATGGTAATAAAGTCCACTTCGGCAAATAGCTTGGGATGTTTCATATACATCGACCAAACGTCAGCATAAGAAACCGGCTGTTTAACGGCTTTTTTAACTTCGCGGATGTATTCAATCAAACGGTCAACATCTAATTCGCCTCGTAACAATACTTCGTTACCGACGATGACACGCTTCACCACATCAGGATTGGCATTGGCTGACTGAATTAAGGCATCGATTTCTTTTTTGTTTTCTTTAGGGCCGTCACCAATCCAAGCGCCTTGAATCATTTTCAGGCCATATTTGCGGGATAACTCAGGAGTGGGTTCCATGCCGCCAAGACTTGAGTAGGTGCGGATGGTTTCGGTTTTATCTGCCAGCAAGCGTAAATCTTCATCAACATGCTCAGGCAAAGGATATTTCTTTTCTAACGGACTAAAACCTTCGCGGAATGGCGCAAATGACAAGCTCATTAGCTTGCCGGATGGCACGTCAATACCAGCCTCTTGGGGCTGGTTGCTGTACCAATCGTAAGCGCCATGCGCCAAGACTATAAAAAACAAACAAAGCAGTAATCGGATAGATTGCATATCGTCAGGTAGGTGGATGAGAAATTTAAGAAATTTATTGCTAATTGAAATATTAGCGGCAAATTATAACAGCCTCCCCATAAAGCCAACGATTGTTACCGAACCGATTGATCAACTGTCGTATTTCTAAGGCTTTACGCAAATAATTTCTGTACTTTACCTATGGGTTCTGGTTACAGTAGGAGGCTTTTTTTAGGTATTGGATACTTGCAATTTCGCCATCCAATAACGCTTTGTGTATTTTTATGAGGCTTGATATGCATAAAAAAATTCTTCCCCTTCTGTGTGGCGCTTTGTTGCTGCCTATGTCGCCAATGGTTTTGGCCGCAGCTAACAAATTGCCGGAGAGCACTGCAGTCAAACTGGGTGCGGCAGAGGAAGTCTGTTCGGAATTTACAGACCCTAAGTGGCGGGATGCTCAAGTAGTGGATGGTGTGACAATTGATGAGTCGCGCTTGTGTAATCCTGATAACCCAGCCGACATTGCGGCTTTTGTTAAAGGGACTAACAACGTTTCCATGGCTACATTAATGGAAACTCAGTTAGCAGCCGATGCGATTACCGCAACCAATGATATGGACGGTGACGGCGATCCTGATCACTACATCATCAAGCTGGAAATCGCTGAATTAAATGGTCATTCGCCGGATATGCGCGAACCGACTACCACTTTCGACATTGCGCCGGGTATTCAGCCGACTTTTTGGGTTTATGCCCCAAAAACTCGCGATATGTCGACTTTAAGCTTATACGAGCCAATTGCTAATCCTTTGCTTCGTGCACCCTCACCGGTAATTCGTGTTGAGCAAGGCGATATTATTTGGATCGTGTTGGAAAACAACCATTACTTGCCACATTCAATCCATTTGCATGGCATTGATCATCCTTATATGGATCATAGCGGTGAAGGTAATGACGGTGTGGGTCAAACCGGCCAAATGGATGTCATGCCTGGCAGCAGCAAAACTTATGTGATTAAGCCCCGCCAACCTGGCACTATGTACTATCACTGCCACGTTCAGCCGCACACTCATATCCCAATGGGCTTACAAGGCATCTTTGTTGTTGAAGAAAATCGCCCTAACAACTGGGTACAAACCTTTAACGTCGGTGCAGGCCAAGTGCGTCATCCTTCGGTTGCTGTAAAAGAAAAATACAGCGCCGAATATGATTTGCACTATCAATCAGCAGATAAAGAACTACACGAATTAGTGCGTTCAGCTAATGATCCACGCTTAGTTGCTAAGCGAATGAATCAAGAGTATGACATTACCGATGCTCAAGATGACTACTTTATGCTGAATGGTCGCTCTTTTCCTTACACCATCCGCGAATCATTGATTCTGATGGAAGAAAACAAAAAGGTGAAACTAAGGGTTCTGAACGGCCATACCGACGCATTTGCGCTACATATCCACGGCCATAAACCGATGGTCACCCACTATGATGGTGTGGATAACGGCCCTTCAACCTATATCAAGCGTGACGTTCATGCCATGGTGCCAGCGCAGCGTTTAGATTTGGAATTAAGCGGTGTTGATGATGGTTTAAACAGCTTTGGTCAAGGTGTGTGGATGTTCCATGATCACGTTGAAAAATCGTTTACCACCAATGGCGTTGGCGAAGGTGGTGACATTAGCTTAGTAGTTTATAAAGGCTTTGCCGATGAGCGTGGGATTCCACAATTACACGGTGCCAGCTTAGCGCCTTATTTCACCAAAGAGTTCTGGCAAGGCAAATACCCAATCTGGCAAGATTACGACGCTTGGAAAAGCTTAGGTTTGCCAGAAATCAAAGCCACTAAAGACAAAGCCTTTGTCGTAGTACCACCCAAAAATCCAACATCGCCTAAAGATGCGGAAGCAGCTGCTAATGCAGGTGAAGAAGATTCAATCTTAGGTCAGTT
>CAIZCB010000521.1 GCA_903931355.1 uncultured Pseudomonadota bacterium | reverse complement strand
GTAATCATCGATAGTTGATGATGGTTGCTGGGGCGACGGTCTACCATTTCCATTAGCGTTACATCATTAAAAATAATGTATGGCGGGACATCTTGTTGATCGGCCAGTTCGCGGCGTTTAGCGCGTAAAGCATTCCAAAGGGCGCTGTCAGCGCTGCCGCTGGGTTGGCGTCGCTCGCTTTTATCGCGCTTGGTTTTTTCGGTTTTGACGTCTTTACGCAGCATTAAGGTTTGTTCACCGCGCAATACCGGACGGCAAGCATCGGTCAGTTTCAAGCTGCCGTGGCCTTCGACATCAATTTCAACCAGCGCTTTGGCGACTAATTGCCGGAATACCGAGCGCCATTGTTGTTCGTCTAAAGCTTTGCCGATGCCAAAAGTGGATTGTTTGTCGTGACCGAATTGTTTGATGCGCTCGTCGTCTTTGCCTAATAACACATCAATTAAATAACCAACGCCAAAGCGTTGTTGGGTGCGATAGATGCAGGATAAAGCTTGTTGCGCAGCAAGACTGCCATCCCAAGTATCGACCGGCTCCAAGCAGGTGTCGCAATTGCCGCAGCCTTGTTCTAGGTGATCGCCAAAATAAGCCAGCAACGCTTGACGGCGGCAGCTGACCATTTCACACAAAGCCAGCATCGCATCGAGTTTGTGATATTCGACCCGTTTGTGGGTTTCGTCGGCGTTGGATGACCCCAGCATTTGCCGCAAGGTGATCACATCTTGTAAACCGTAGGCCATCCAAGCGTTGGCGGCTAAGCCGTCACGTCCGGCGCGGCCAGTTTCTTGATAATAGGCTTCAACGCTTTTCGGTAAATCTAAATGGGCGACAAAGCGGACATTGGGCTTATCGATGCCCATGCCAAAAGCAATGGTGGCGACGATAATTAAACCGTCTTCCATTAAAAACTGGTGCTGATTTTTCTGGCGTAATTCATTACTCATGCCAGCATGATAGGGCAGGGCTTTGATGCCTTTTTGATTCAGCCAATCGGCGGTTTCTTCGACTTTTTTCCGCGATAAGCAATAGACAATCCCTGTATCTCCGGCATGTTCATTGCGAATAAAGCTTAATAATTGTTGACGGGCGTTTTGTTTTTGCACAATCCGGTAGCGGATGTTGGGTCGGTCAAAGCCGCTGACAAACACTTGCGCTTGTTCTAAGGCTAAGCGGTTGATGATTTCTTGGCGGGTGCGTTCATCGGCGGTGGCGGTGAGGGCGATGCGCGGCACATTGGGAAAGCGTTGATGCAGTATCGACAGCTGTAAATAATCAGCGCGGAAATCATGGCCCCATTGCGACACGCAATGCGCTTCGTCGATGGCAAATAACGCGATGTTACATTGGGCAAATAAAGCTTGGGTGCGGCTATTGCTGAGGCGTTCGGGGGCGATATACAGCAGGTCTAATTCGTCATTCAGTAGTTGTCGCTCGGTTTCTCGAACTTGTTCTAAGGATAAGGTCGAATTGAGATAAGCGGCTTTGACACCGAGTTGATGCAAAGCGGTAACTTGGTCTTGCATCAAGGCGATTAACGGCGAAATCACAATCCCAACCCCGTGATGGACTAAGGAAGGAATTTGATAACACAGTGATTTGCCACCGCCGGTGGGCATTAACACTAAAACATCGTCACCGCTTAAAACGGCTTCAAT
>CAIZCB010000520.1 GCA_903931355.1 uncultured Pseudomonadota bacterium | reverse complement strand
TTTGGACATTTGATAACAACCGCATCGCCGTACGTTTTGCTTACGAATGGCATAATGCCAATCTGCAATGGTTTAGATCATATGGCAATGAAAACTGGGAATTTGACAACCAAGGCTTAATGCAACGCCGCTATGCCAGCATCAACGACAAGCCGATTGAAGCCGAACAGCGTTTAATGCACTGGCCTCAAGGCCGCCGCCCAGATGAGCATCCGGGCTTAAGTGAGTTGGGACTTTGAAATTAATCGATGATTGCTTGTAGGTTTACGCGTCATCACCACTAAGTTAAGCGTTTTCTTGGAAAATCAGGTAGGGTGGATAAGCGGTAGCGCATCCACCGCGAAGGTCAATATGGTGGATGCGCTACCGCTTATCCACCCTACTCGGTAATGCTATTTCATCAGTCCAAATTCCCCCAACTTCTTAACTTAATGGCCGTTAGCTATATGCGTGGCAAGATTTAAGCAAAACTGCTACATCAAAGTAACTCATTGCCAACAGCAGGCGCATCCAGCCAAACGTGGTCTTCTTGGCTAAGTTTGGTGTTTGCGTCACATAAAGCTAGTAATTGTTCCAGTGTGTAAAGGTGTTTTTGTGGCTCAACGCTATCAAAGAAATCAGCTGGAATAGTCATCACAGAACCGCCATTAAATAATCACCATCGCATCACCATAACTAAAAAATCGGTATTGCTGCTGGATAGCGTGTTGATAAGCTTGCATCACCGCGTCATAGCCAGTAAATGCCGAGATTAGCATCAGCAAAGTCGATTCTGGCAAATGGAAGTTAGTTAACATGGCATCGACTGATTTGAACTCATAGCCAGGGGTAATAAACAAATCGGTATCACCAAAACCAGCTTGCAAACTACCGCTGCGAGAAGCCGATTCCAAAGCACGAACCGCCGTAGTACCAATTGCCACCACTCGCCCGCCACGGGCACGGGCTTGCTCGACAGCATTCACCGTAGCTTGGCTAACTTGGTAAAACTCTTTGTGCATCACATGGTCGGACAAATCATCGGCTCGCACCGGCTGAAAAGTCCCGCTACCGACATGCAAAGTCACAAAAGCCTTAGCAATGCCTTTCGCCTCCAACTTATCCAACGCCGCTTGATCAAAATGTAATCCCGCTGTCGGAGCCGCCACAGCGCCGGCTTGTTTCGCAAACACGGTTTGATAGCGTTCTAAATCATCGATGTCATCAGCGCGTTCAATGTAAGGTGGTAACGGGATGTGACCAATGTCTGCCAACAAATCTAACAGGGTTTGTTCGGTTTCAAATTGCAGCCGGAATAAATCGTTTGCCCGCTCAATCACTCGACAAATCGCGCCGCCGTCTAAATTAAGTAATGAATCTGGCTTTGGTGACTTGCTGGCTTTGATATGCGCCAAGGCTTGACGCTCACCCTCGATCCGCTCAATCAAAATCTCAATTTTGCCGCCACTGGCTTTGTGACCGTATAAACGCGCTGGAATGACTTTGGTATCGTTAAACACCACTAAATCATTAGCGTTTAGCAAATCAAGAAAATCGCTGAATTGGCTGTCTTTAATAGCGCCCGATACTCTGTCTAAATGCAATAAACGGCTGGCAGTACGTTCCGCCAAAGGCTTTTGGGCAATTAAAGATTCGGGAAGGTGATAATTGAAATCGCTTTTTTTCATGGCGTTGGCTGAGTGGCAGAAACAAAAAAGGCCAGCAAGTAAACTTGCTAGCCTTTATCTGTAGGGCAAAATGCTAAACACGAATGTTTCAACAAAATAACCAAACAAAAACTTACAATCGAATAGCGGGTTTTGCACTGAACTAACCACTTTCGCTTGAAAAGCTAGACCACAAAACTGCAAGACCGATTTTTCAAAATGTATAGCCATTATCCGATCTTTAGATATCACTAGCAATCTGAAATAGCTTACTGCATCGCATCGTTCTCGTTAGCTGATCAGCGATTTATACGGACTAAGTAAATCTGAAGTGCAGCACTATTGATATTCATCAACAACGGGATGCCGCTTTATTTTAATGGGTTTAAAGCTAAGAGCGTCCTAAAAGGCTGACAAAAGCGAAACAGAAGGGCTGTTTTTTGCCTTCCTATGCGGCCATTAATTAAACTGTGTTATTTAACACACCCCCATTTTTCAGCTTCCAAAAGCTAAGCCATTATTTCGCTAAATTATCCGATTTTTTCGCCGCGCATTCGCCTCGAAAGTAGCTCCATTCCTCACATTCAGCCCCTGAAGGCCACGAACACCAACCAAATTCAGCACCAGTCGAATCACGCTTAATAGTTAGCGTTCCACCCGATTTAACACAGGCAGCAGAGGCAGGATTAGCCATAGATACGCCCTGTTGCGTGTCAGCAAGGCTTGTTAATGGCTCGCTACAAGCTGTTAACAGCAAGCAACTGAGCGATAAAGTCATCACAGCCCGATGAGTGTTGAATAAAAGAGATGATTTTATGGTTTTCATATCGCAAAAATAGATGATTAGTGGAAACAAGGGCCAAAAATACCACGAAAAGCCATTTTTTTACCCCCTTAAACACCTCAGTTTATCTGTCAGATAATTAAACTGTGTTATTTAACGCATTTTAGGTGTGGCATATCACACAGTTTTTAAATAATTTAGGGGGTTAGTTAAAGACGAAAAAACCTAACGAATTGATATTATTGTATTTTGTATTTTTGGCATGATAATTGCTTTGTTAGGAAGGTTACGCAGTGACTTTGGAATTGCTTGGCGTTTGTTACCACCTATAGCGCCAAATCAATCAATTTTAAGAATATAAAACCAAGAGGAACTATGAAAATACGCAATCTTCCTAAAGCCAGTCGATCAATGATTGGCTTGTTAGCTTTAGCTTCTATGCCAGTATTGGCAGCTAGTGATGCAGAACAATCGACTAATGATGAGAAAAAAGCCGCAGCAAAAGATGCAACGGTATTGCCAGAGGTGTCGGTTTCTAGTCAGTCAGACAAAGCTGAACCATCGATTGTAGAGAAATACAAATTGCCGGTGACGGTAGAAACGGTTACCAAGAAAGAAATGGAAGAAAAGATCAACGTATTTAATACCGAAGACGCTATTAAATATGAACCGAGTATTTTTGTTCGTAAACGATATGTTGGTGACAATAATGCCCCTGTAGCAACGCGAACAGCAAATGCCTCTCAAAGCGCTCGTACTCTGATTTATGCAGATGGTCTTTTATTGTCAACTTTATTAGGCAATAACAATACAAATACAGGTTCGCCAAGATGGAATACTGTTGCGCCAAATGAAATTGATCGCGTAGATATTCTTTATGGGCCTTTTTCGGCAGCTTATAGCGGAAACTCTATCGGTGGCGTGGTCAATATCACTACCAAAATGCCTGAAAAATTTGAAGCTTATGCCGATGCCCAAGCCTCATGGCAAGATTACAGTAAATACGGTCATAGTGGTTCATATGAGACCCAGAATTACGCAGGTGGGATTGGCGATAGGGTTAATGATTTATCTTTCCGCTTTGATTATAACCACTTAGATAGTACTAGCCAGCCAGTTGGGTATCAGACAAATGGACGCTCTACCGGACCAGTTAACACAACAGGTGCTGTTCCTGCTTTAAGTAACTTTGGGGTTCCTGGGAGTGTAATTGGTGAAACGCAGCTTTACCATACAATTCAAGACAATTTTAAGTGGAAGCTTGCATATGATATTAGCTCTACGCTAAAGGCCTCGTACACATTAGGTATGTGGGAGAACACTCAAGAAGGCGATGTTAAAAGTTGGCTAACAAAAGGGGGGGTAACTAGTTATGACGGTTGGACTTCCAAACCGAGTTTAGCTAAACAAACTACATGGTCTCATGGTATGAATTTGCATTCGGAAACTGGTGGGAAATTTGATTGGGAATTGATTGGAAGTGTTGTTGACTTATCAAGAGATACCAATGGACAATCTGGCACGTCTAATTCTTATGCAGATGCTCCCCTAGCAGGTGGAACACTTACATCGCTGCAAGGTACTAATTGGCATACAGCCGATGCAAAAGGTATTTGGCGACCAGGCGATTTTTATGGCAATCATGAAATCAGTTTTGGTTTTCATCATGATTTGTATGAACTAAAAAACCCTGTTTATGCAACTAACAATTGGAAGTCTGATTCATTTTTACCTTTATCAGGAAATTATCCAGGCGCATTAAATTCAGAGGGAAAATCACAAACTGAAGCTTATTGGGTGCAGGATGCATGGGATTTTGCAAAGGACTGGAATTTTACCGCTGGTGGTCGTTTAGAAAGCTGGCATACATACGATGGCATAAGTGGTGGTATTACAAATGCAAAATATAATGAAATAGGCCGCCCTGAAAGAAATTCATTAGATTTCTCTCCAAAGGGTAAGTTAACTTGGAATACAACCGATAGGCTAAAACTTGGTGCCGCAATTGCTCAAGCATATCGTTATCCAACGGTTACTGAACTTTATCAGACAGTTATTCTTGCAAATCAATTTGTAACATCTAATCCCTATCTAAAACCTGAAAAGGCCCTATCATCAGAAATATCAGCAGAATATCTGATAGATAAAGGTAAATTAAGACTTAGCTTTTTCCAAGAACAAGTCGAAAACGCTATTTATTCAACATCTTCAACTTTAAGTGATGGAAGTTATAAATCAGTTTTGAATAACGTTGGTCAAACTGATACTTATGGCATTGAATTCTCAGGCGATAAATCTGATGCATGGATTGATGGTTTAGACTTGTTCGGTTCTGCAACATGGGCTGACGCCAGAATAACTGATAACACTACTTCAGACGCGATTCTTGCTAAAAACCCTCAAAGCACTTTAACTAATCCTCTCGCTAATACACCAAGTACCGGAAAATTAGTGCCTAGAATTCCAGAGTGGCGTGCAACTTTTGGTGCAACCTATAGAGCCACAGATAAGCTGAGTGGCACAGTTAATGGTCGCTATAGTGGTTCTAGTTTTAGCCAAATTAATAATTCTGATGTTGAACATAATTCTTATCAAGGCAATGCTAGTTATTTTGTGGTTGATACAAAATTGAACTATAAAATTACTAAACAGTTCACATTGAGTGGCGGTATTGATAATATAAATGATGCTCAATATATTATTTTCCACCCATTCCCTGGTCGTACCTATATGGCTCAGTTGAAATTTAACTATTAATTTTAAAATCAGCCCATCAGTTTATTTATAAATTGATGGGCTGAATAGTTTAAATATTCAATCAATAAAAATAATAAAAACCAACTCATTACACACAGACTTCAACAGGATTTTAATCAATGAAATCAAAAAACAAAAAAATTGCCTCAGCAGTACTGGCTTTGCCTGGCTTGCTGGTTTATCCACTAGGTTCGATGGCGGCTGATAAGCAAGAAGCAACCACCTTGCAGGATGTAGTTGTTCAAGAAGATGCGTCAGAAGATGGTCGTCCTGAAATTCCATCGAAAACTGATTTTTCTCAACCGAAAACTAAAGTCACCAAAGCAGCTATTGAGAAAACTAATGCTGTGACAACAGTAGACGCCCTTAAATACGAAACGGGTATCTATGCTCGTCAGCGTTATATTGGTGACCAAAACGCCCCTGTTGGTATGCGTGGTTCAAATCCTTATCAAGGTGGTCGAGTTATGGCTTATATGGATGGAATGCCGATCTGGAATCCATTGCAAATTAGCTTTAACGGCTCACCGCGCTGGGGTTTAATTGGGCCGGACGAAGTTAAATCGGTCGATATTTTAGGTGGACCTTTCTCAGCAGAATACAGCGGTAATGCAATGGGTGGTGTTATTAATTACAACACTTTAATGCCACAAAAACGCGAAATTTATACTGAAGCAACTTATATGTTGCAGCCTTATTCTTTTGAAGGCACAAGCAAAAACTTACAAGGTTTTAAAACCTATGGTTCCTATGGCGATAAATTCGGTGATTTCAGCACTTACTTCTCATATAACCATATTGAGAATGAAGGGCAACCGATGACACCTCAATTCTCGAGTGATAAAGGCACTAATTACAATACAGCCCTAGCTAATTTACCACATGGTGCCTATTTAGAGAAAAACCCAAGAACAGGTCAGTATCGTTATAACTATGGTGATGATGGTATTCAGCATTCAGTAGACAATCTTTATAAATGGAAAGGTAGTTATGCAATTAATTCTGAATTGGAAACTAATTTTGTAGCAGCTTATCAAGAGTTTGAAAGAACTAATTCAGGGCAGTCTTTTATTAAAGATGCTAATGGAAATACTATTTGGCCAGGTAGTCCCGCTTGGCCAAATGCAGGTGCTGGTGCATTAGGGGCTGCTCCCAAAACCTTGGGATTTGGTTCGCAAAATCGTGAAACGTTAACTTTAGGTTGGGGGTTGAAAGGTAGAGTATTTGGAAATTGGCATACTAATACCAATATTAGTTTTTTTGATATTCTCAAAGATCAATCAATTAAAGGTAATTATAATAAACAAGATCCGAAAAAAGATTTTGAAGGTCAAGATACTTCTTGGGATGATTCTGGTTGGTTTAATTTGTCAACAAAATTTAATAACGAAGAATTTTTAGGTCGAAAAGACCTATCTTTCGCTACTGGTTATGAATTCCAACATTCAAGAATTCTTATCAATCAATACGATTTGAGTAATTATGAAACGAATACGAGAAAAGGCGCTAATCCGTTAAGTACTAAAAGTGGTGGAACAACTGACACTCATGCAGTATTTAGTCAGTTAACTTGGCGCTTTATTCCTGATTGGGATGCTACTGTTGGCACAAGATTAGAGCGTTGGAATACATATGATGGAGTTTATTTAACTTCAACGGCTCCCATTGGAAGCGGATTAACCAATGCACAAGCTATGTCTGGTGCTTTGAATCCTGCTGACAGACAGGTCTCCAGATGGTCGCCAAAGTTTTCATTAGGTTATGAACCGGGCCGCTGGAAATTCCGTTATTCTGTCGGTAAAGCATATAAATTTCCACTTCCTGAAGAGCTATACGGTAACTCAAATGGTGTAGCTGGAAATCAAAGTTTGGCAGATGCTACATTAAAGCCTGAGGATGGTACTCACCATAATTTATTGGCAGAATATGATTTTAATAATGGATATGTTAGATTAAACCTTTTTCATGAGAATGTTAGAAATGCGATTTATAGTCAACCGGTGTTGAATTCTTATTTAAATCCATTTTCAAATAATCCGAATGGTACCAGTAGTTTGACCTCATCAATAGGTGAGCAAGAAACAGATGGTTTGGATTTTACTATTAACCATGATCGTGTTTTTGATAGTAACTTCGATGTAAAATTAAATACAACGATTCTTGATTCCGTGATTATTAAAAATCCAGGTAATCCTAATTATGTTGGAAAACAGTTTCCATTAATGCCGAACTACAGGGCGAATTTATTAACAACTTACCATTACGGTAATGACCTAGATTTGTCATTTGGTACGCGTTATTCAGGTAAGCAATATTCAACTTTAGATAATACTGATTTGCAATTGCCTTACTATCAAGCTATCAGCGAAACAGTTTACGTAGACGTTAAAGCCACTTACCGCTTTAACAAAGCAGGCCATGTTTCTGCGGGTATTGATAACCTGAACGACCATCAAGCGTTCTTCAACCACCCACTGCCACAACGTACTTTCTTTACGACAGTTGGTTATAAGTTCTAATTAGAACATCACGTTTAAAGTCGGGTTACGGTTATCGCCTAACCCGACTTACCTAATTAATTCATTTTGTTTACGCTAAATGCGTCAATTTAACTGACACGGCCTATGTATTTATCTAAAAGCGAAACGGATGTTGTATTTGATAGTTATATTTCGGTTCCTGAACTAAAAATTACTAGTCAAAATCTCCAACCCTATCAATTATTAAAACAATTATTAGGTGAAGAGAAAGCGAGCAATATGGTGAGTTTATTAACCATATTAGTAGTGTTAATCCATATTTATGCCTTGATGTGGTTTTTCGCGCCCGAAGAAAAGTTCACTGCAGCACAGGCTTTGCAAATGGAAGTGTCGATGGTGACGATTTCGGCACCGAAACCACAAGTTGCACCACCAAAACCGGTTGAACCGCCGAAAAAACCGTTACCAAAACCCATCGTTAAAAAAGCCCCACCGATAGTGCAGAAATCACCTGATTTTGCCCCTGTCGAACCGGTCAGCGAACCACAACCTACACCACAAGCTGCTTCGCCAACACCAGCAAAAACTGCACCAGCGGTTGAGCAGTTTACCGAGGCCAATTTCAAAGCCAACTATCTCAGCAATCCAAAACCTGACTATCCGGCGATAGCTAAAAGCCGTGGTTGGACGGGTAAGGTGATGTTACGCGTGCAAGTAACGCCAGAAGGTACGCCGAGTTCGGTGGCGGTTGAAACCAGCAGTGGTCATGAAATGCTGGATGAATCGGCGATTGATGCAGTGAAGAAATGGAAATTTATTGCGGCAAAACGCGGTGATACGCCAGTGGCTAGTGCGGTGATTGTGCCGATTGTATTTAGCTTGCTGGAGTAAGTTGTTAAAGATGTAGGCCAGAATAAGCGTAGCGTTTCTGGCTGAGTGCTTTTCACAACGGTTAAAGCTTTTCGCCGGAAACGCTTACGCTTATTCCGGCCTACGAATGGTAGTGATAAAAATAATTTACCAACGCAG
>CAIZCB010000519.1 GCA_903931355.1 uncultured Pseudomonadota bacterium | reverse complement strand
CCATTTTACCATAATTTCGGAACCCGCGACGCATTGCACTTGAATCCACGAGTATCAGGGAGAGTGGCGGGCGGGTTCGGATAGATATTACCATATTTTCGGTAAATAAACGGCTCTCCGTGCGTCCTGTTCAATCGTGGGGTAGCGTGGCGAGCAACGCGGCCCGACAGATGGCAAGCGGGGCGGTTTCCGCCTCTCCATATTCTCCTTTGATTTCGCAAACCCAAACCCCACCATTGTTAGAGTCGCACCATAAGCTAATATCGTTATATTCTTTCACCACTTCCCACGCCTCGCGAATACTGCCCGTTAAATAAAGACTTCGTGCTGAACCAAGCACAATATCAAGGCGCACAGATTTTGTTGACTCGCGAAAACTTTGGCTGTGGCTCATCGCGTGAACACGCACCTTGGGCACTGGAAGATTATGGTTTTCGGGCGATTATCGGTTCCAGTTTTGCCGACATTTTTTACAACAACTGCTTCAAAAACGGCATTTTGCCGATTGTGTTAGCAGCCGATTTGATTGACCAATTGTTCAATGAAGTCACCGATGGCTATCAATTAAGTGTTGATTTAGAAAACAACCTCATCACCACCCCAAGCGGCCAACGCATAGGCTTTAGCATTGATGAAAATCGTCGCTATCGCTTATTAAATGGTTTGGATGATATTGCTTTGTCGCTACAACACGCCGACAAAATCAAAGCCTACGAAGCCGAACGCGCAAAACGTGCGCCTTGGTTGTTTAAAGACGCATAAGAATTTACAGATTAAGGTAACAACAATGACAAGAAAAATTGCAGTTTTGCCCGGCGACGGTATCGGCCCAGAGATTGTTGCGGAAGCAATTAAAGTTTTAAGCTTCTTAAACACCGATATGAATTTAGATTTGGTGTTTGAAAACGCTTTGATTGGTGGCGCGGCTTATGATGCTTTTGGCACACCGCTACCACAACAAACTTTAAATCTTTGCAAGAACGCCGATGCGGTATTGCTGGGTGCAGTTGGCGGCCCTAAATGGGAGCCATTGGCTCATGCGGTTCGTCCAGAACGCGGCTTATTGGGAATTCGTTCCGAATTAGGTTTGTTCTCAAACCTACGTCCAGCGATTTTGTATCCACAATTGGTTGACGCTTCAACTTTGAAACCTGAAGTGGTTTCTGGCTTGGATTTGATGATCGTCCGTGAATTAACCGGCGGAATTTACTTCGGCCAACCACGCGGCACTCGGATTTTGGAAAACGGTGAAAGACAAGCGTTTAACACCAAAATCTACAGCGAATCAGAAATCCGTCGTATTGCTCATTCTGCCTTCAAAATCGCTCAAAAACGTAACAAAAAACTCTGTTCAGTGGATAAAGCCAACGTGCTTGAAGTCACCGAGTTATGGCGCGAAGTGATGACCGAAGTCGGTAAAGAATACCCAGACGTTGAATTAAGCCATATGTATGTTGATAACGCCGCGATGCAGTTGGTTCGTGCGCCAAAACAGTTTGATGTGATGGTAACTACCAATATGTTCGGCGATATTTTGTCTGACACCGCGGCGATGTTAACTGGCTCAATCGGCATGTTGCCATCAGCCTCTTTGGATGCCAACGCCAAAGGTATGTACGAGCCTATCCACGGTTCTGCACCAGACATCGCTGGCAAAGGCATTGCTAATCCATTAGCAACTATTTTGTCAGTGGCAATGATGTTGCGTTACACCTTTAACGAAGCGGCGGCAGCGGATCGTATTGAACAAGCGGTTAACAGTGCTTTAGATGCGAAAGTTAGAACTGCTGATATTTATTCTGAAGGCATGATTAAAGTCAGCACTTCAGAAATGGGTGATGCCGTTGTTAATGCTTTAAAAGGAGCTTAATCATGTCAAAAACTTATGATGTTGCGGTGGTTGGTGCAACTGGCGCAGTTGGCGAAACCATGATTTCGATCTTGGAAGAGCGCAACTTTCCAGTCGGCAAAGTTTACGCTTTAGCCAGCGAACGCTCGGCTGGTAAACGGATTCCGTTTAAAGGCGGCTCTTTGGTCGTCGAAGATTTAGCCAGTTTTGATTTTTCAAAAGTGCAAATCGGCTTGTTCTCACCTGGCGCTTCGGTTTCGGCGGAATACGCGCCCAAAGCAGCGGCGGCAGGTTGCGTGGTAATTGATAACACCTCGCAATTTCGCTACGACGATGAAATTCCATTGGTGGTGCCAGAGGTTAATCCTGAGAAAGTCGCTGACTATAAAAATCACGGCATTATCGCTAACCCAAACTGTTCAACCATCCAAATGTTGGTGGCTTTAAAGCCGATTTACGATGCAGTTGGCATTACGCGTATCAATGTCGCCACTTATCAAGCTGTGTCGGGCACTGGTAAAGAAGCGATTGAAGAATTAGCCACGCAAACCGCTAATTTGCTGAATACTAAACCGGTCAAAGCCAGCGTTTATCCTAAACAAATCGCTTTCAACGTCTTGCCGCAAATTGATGTCTTTATGGACAACGGCTATACCAAAGAAGAAATGAAAATGGTTTGGGAAACCCGCAAAATCATGGGTGATGAGTCGATTTTGGTTAACCCAACTGCAGCGCGAGTACCGGTATTTTTCGGTCACTCGGAAGCGGTACATATTGAAACCAAGCAAAAAATCACAGCTGAACAAGTGCGTGAACTATTAGCTAAAGCACCGGGTGTGACTTTGGTTGATGAGCGCGTTAATGGCGGTTATCCAACCGCGGTGACTGAATCATCGGGTAATGACGATGTATTTGTTGGCCGAATTCGTGAAGATATTTCCCATCCGATGGGGATTGATTTGTGGGTGGTTGGTGATAACGTCAGAAAAGGCGCGGCATTGAATAGCGTGCAAATCGCTGAAGTGTTAATCAGAGATTATTTGTAAACTCATTACCACCAACCTATTAATCTTGCCGATAAGCTAAGCCGTTCGTGCTGAGCTTGTCGAAGCATGAAAGGCGATGGTGGGCAACAACTCGGCTTTTCCGATCATCCTTTGACAAGCTCAGGACGAATGGAAAAGCCTTAACTGGCTAGAAAGCCGATCAAATTTTCTACACAATCTTTTTTCGTGTACTTAAATCTCGATACAACCGCTAAAACTGCTGAGTTAAAACAATGAAATTAAAATCTGTTGCTTATTTATGCAAAACATTAGCGGTTGTTAGCTTGCTGACCCCAAGCCTCGGTTTGGCATTCAGTGTTGGTGATATTCACTTAAACTCGGCGTTAAACCAAACCGTTAACGCCGAATTCAAACTCAATCTAGCGGAAGGTGAAAATCCTAGTGATATTTCAGTTCGCTTAGCTGCACCAGAAAAATTTGAGCAAGCGGGTATCGCTTGGAATCAATTTTTATCGAACTTACAGTTTCAAACCACTAGCCAAGGCAATGGATCGATAACAGTAAAAGTCAGTTCAAAAGAATTATTAACCGCACCATTTCTAAATTTCTTAGTTGAAGTTTCGGGTTCACAAGGCACTCAGCTTAAAGAATTTAAAGCACTGACTGCGCCTGTAATCAATCAAACGCCAGCAACAACTGATGCCACAAGCGAAGCTGTTAAACCCGCCAAAAAAGTAGCTGGGTTCAATCCTGAATCACTAAATGCCAGTGGCAGTGAATACGGCCCGATTAAAGCCAGCGATACTTTATGGAGTATTGCCGCCCACCTTGGTAAAGAGCGCGGTTTAAGCACCAAACAAATGCTAACCGCATTGCAAAAAGCCAATCCAGACGCCTTTAATAACGGCAGCATCGATTCGATGAAACCCGATGCTATGTTGCAAATCCCTTCCGCAGAATCGGCAACAGCACTGGCAGTAAAACCAGTGCCAACCGAAGCTGCGCCAGTCATTAAGAACAAAGCTTTAGAATTAGCGGCTCCGACTGAAACCACCATTACCGACACAACCGAAGTCGGTAGCCAAGCAAAATCAGAGCCAACCAATAACAACACACCACTGGCGATTGCTAGTTCACCAACCACTGGTAATAACGATTTTCTAGCATTACAAACCAAAATTACCGCCTTAGAGCAGCAACTCAGCATGATGCAACAGTTGTTAGCATTAAAAGACCAACAACTGGCGATCTTGCAAAATGCCAATAAAAGCCAGTTTGCTCAAGCCAATCCTGTCGCCGTTAAAGCCGAATTAGAACAGCCGTCTTTATTGCTAATTGCAAGCTTGGGATTGAGTTTATTAACAGGATTGGGCTGGCTGTTATGGCATAAGAATCAGCGTGAGCAACGACGAAAAAGTGATGATGAATCGTTTTTTGATAACGACTTTTTGGCTCCGACAACCACCAACAACGATACTTTTTCTTTTAGCGAGGTAGCGTCTACAACCCAATCATCAACCACCAATAATGGCGACTTCGATTTTGATCTTGGCTTTTTTGAAGCGCCGGTAGCGCCTATTCTCGTCAATACACCAGCCGATCAAGATGACGCTGAGTGGCATGAGGATGACGAAAACGAAACCAAAATCGACTTAGCAAAAGCCTATATCGACATGGGCGATCTGGAAATGGCAAAAATTATTGCTGAAGAGGTGATGAAAACTGGTAATGAACAACAAAAAGCCGTGGCTCAAGCGTTGTTGTCCGAACTTTAAGCTTTTTTGAAGGCGTTGTCTCGAATAAGCATAACGTTTCGAGCAGAGAGCTTTTACAACCGGTATAGCCTTCGTGTCGGAAACGCTGCGCTTATTCCGACCTACCACTGGTGGCAATAAAAAAGCCCTAAACCTTGCGGTTTAGGGCTTTTTTGTTTAGCTGGGGCTGGGAGCCGATTACATCATGCCGCCCATTCCACCCATGCCGCCCATATCAGGCATTGCAGGGCCTTTGTTATCACTTGGCGCATCAGCAATCATCACTTCGGTAGTGATCATCAAACCAGCAACCGATGCTGCATTTTGTAATGCAGAGCGAGTGACTTTAGCAGGATCTAAGATACCCATTTGGATCATGTCGCCGTATTCGCCAGTGGCTGCGTTGTAACCAAAGTTACCGCTGCCTTTTCTAACTTCGTTCAAGACAACAGACGCTTCTTCGCCAGCGTTGGTAACGATTTGGCGTAATGGCTCTTCCATTGCGCGACGCAAAATATTAACGCCGACAGTTTGGTCGTGGTTGATGCCTTGCAAGCCTTCTAAAGCAGACAATGCACGAATCAAAGCAGTACCACCGCCAGCAACCACACCTTCTTCAACCGCAGCGCGTGTTGAATGTAATGCGTCTTCTACGCGCGCTTTTTTCTCTTTCATTTCAACTTCGGTAGCTGCGCCAACTTTAATCACCGCAACACCGCCAGCTAATTTAGCCAAACGCTCTTGCAATTTTTCACGGTCGTAGTCAGAAGTGGCTTCATCAGCTTGAGCACGCAATTGTGTTACGCGGCCTTTGATTTGCTCTTCGTTGCCAGCACCGTCGATGATGGTGGTGTTTTCTTTGCTGATTTGAACGCGTTTTGCAGTACCTAATTGGTCCATTTCAGCTTTTTCTAAAGATAAACCCACTTCTTCAGAAATCACTACGCCGCCAGTCAAAATAGCAATGTCTTCCAACATAGCTTTACGACGATCACCAAAACCTGGGGCTTTAACCGCAGATACTTTAACGATGCCGCGCATGTTGTTAACCACCAAAGTTGCTAAGGCTTCGCCTTCAACGTCTTCAGCAACGATCATAACGGAAGCATCACCTACCTTGGTGTGGCTGAACTGCTGAACT
>CAIZCB010000518.1 GCA_903931355.1 uncultured Pseudomonadota bacterium | reverse complement strand
CTCTTTACGCGAATGGATGGCTGAAATTGGTCAACGAGCCAAAGTCAAAGTATCGCAATTAGGCAAATGGAAAACCACCGCACAAATGGCAGCGATTACCCTGCTTTTGTATCGCGATGATTTATTAGGTTTACCTATCAATCAGATAGGTTACTGGCTGTTATACGTTTCAGCCATATTAACGCTTTGGTCGATGGTCAATTATTTAGTTGCCGCCTTATCGACTATTAGAGAATAACAAGAACCGTAGTCTAAAAACTACGCACAAAATTAGAGAGTCAACAGCAGGTAAAGCTGTACATAAGAGCATGGAACAAGAATTAGAACTAGAAACTGCATCCACGCCGATTAAAACCGTCACTCAAGACCAAGTTTTACAGGCCGCCTTAAAACTTTTCGCCCAAAAAGGCTATTTCAATACCTCACTACCCGATATTAAAGACGCCGCCGGCATCACCACCGCCACTGGCCTGACTCAGTTCTTTAAGACCAAACAAGCCATTGCTCTAGCCTTACGCGAACATATTCTCGACAGCCTCAGCATTTCGATTGACGATATTCGTCGTCGCAACCGCAAAGCCTCTGAGCAGTTACGGGAAATTGTCGATTTGTTGTTTAAGCTGACCGACGATGCACCGGAAGTGATTCAGTTTTTGCTGTTCATGCGTTCTGAAGAATTTTTACCGGAAGCGACACCTTTAATGGATACGCCAGCTTTCACCAAAATTAAACGCATCATGCAAAACGGCATCAAAGAAGGCGAAATTCGCTCGATTGATCACGTATTAGCCTTCACTTACTTTTTTGGTGTGATTCAATTCACTTTGAGCATGGTTTTGAACAAAGGCTTACCAAAAAGCGCTGATAGCTATCAATCACAAGCATGGCTGGCTGCTTGGAGCAGCATCGTTAAAAAATAAGGTTGGTCATGAAAGTATTAGTCACCGGCACAGCGGGTTTTATTGGTAATCAACTGGCATTACGCTTGCTGGAACGCGGCGATGAAGTCATTGGCCTTGATAATCTCAACGATTATTACGATGTCAGTTTGAAAATCGACCGTTTAGCACGGATTAAAGACCACGCAAATTACACCGATGTTCGTCTTGATTTAGCTGACCGCGCTGGCATTGAAGCCTTGTTTAAACAGCATCAACCACAAAAAGTGGTTAATCTCGCTGCGCAAGCCGGCGTACGCTATTCAATCCAAAATCCTCATGCTTATATCGACAGCAATATTGTTGGTTTCATGAATATTTTGGAAGGCTGCCGCTACAACCAAGTCGAACACTTGGTTTACGCTTCCAGCAGCTCGGTTTATGGTGCCAATGAATCAATGCCGTTTTCAGTGCATGACAATGTTGACCATCCATTAAGCCTGTACGCGGCATCGAAAAAAGCCAATGAATTAATGGCTCACACTTACAGCAGTCTTTATCAGCTACCCACCACCGGCTTGCGGTTTTTCACCGTTTACGGCCCATGGGGACGGCCTGATATGGCACCATTTTTATTCGCTAAAGCGATTTTGGCTGGCAAAAGTATCGATGTTTTCAACTACGGCAACCACCGCCGCGATTTCACCTTTATTGATGACATCGTCGAAGGCGTGATCAGAACTTTAGACCATACCGCCCAAGCTAACCCTGATTGGAGCGGCCTCAACCCCGACCCAGCCACCAGCAAAGCGCCTTGGCGAATCTACAACATCGGCAACCAACAGCCGGTAGAGTTAATGAGCTTTATCGAAACCTTAGAACGGTTCTTGGGTAAAAGCGTCGAAAAAAATCTGCTGCCGATGCAACCGGGCGATGTACCTGATACTTACGCCGATGTGGAAGCTTTGATTACCGATGTCGGCTACAAACCTAACACCAGCATCGAGCAAGGTGTCGAGCAGTTTGTGAAATGGTATTTAGAGTATTACCCGTTGTAAGCAACCGCGGCCAGCCATCTCAGGCTTGAGCCCTATCCAGCAATAAAGTATAGTTTCGAGCCATGAAGATTCAGACCATCAATTCGCATCCGCTTGTTACCCCTACGCCAGTCATTGGCCTGCTATTGTTGTGCTTATCGCTTAGTCTGTTGCCCTGATGGGCACTTACTCTATCTTATTAAAATACCTAACCTTTTTCTGTTTTCTCGGCTAAAAAGCCGAACGTTTCATGAACGGAGTTCTCATGAAAGATAAATTAATCATATTTGACACAACCTTGCGCGATGGCGAACAAAGCCCCGGCGCGTCGATGACTCGTGATGAAAAAGTCCGCATTGCTCGGGCTTTGGAACGCATGAAAGTTGACGTCATTGAAGCGGGTTTTCCAGCCGCCAGCCAAGGTGATTTTGAATCGGTTCAAGCCGTTGCTGACGTAATCAAAGACAGCACCGTTTGCGGTTTGGCGCGCGCTTTAGACAAAGACATCGACCGCGCTGGCGAAGCATTACGTGGCGCAAAAAGCTCACGTATCCACACCTTTATCGCCACTTCACCGATTCACATGCAGAAAAAACTCAATATGACACCGGATCAGGTGATTGAGTATGCAGTCAGAGCGGTAAAACGTGCCCGTCAATACACCGATAACGTCGAGTTTTCACCGGAAGATGCTGGCCGTTCCGAAGAAGACTTTTTGTGCCGGATTTTGGAAGCAGTGATTGATGCCGGTGCTCGCACTTTAAACATCCCTGATACCGTCGGTTACAGTATGCCCCAGCAATTTGGCGCCACTATCGCCAACTTGATTCAACGCATCCCCAATTCTGACAAAGCGATTTTCTCAGTGCATTGCCACAATGACTTAGGCTTGGCGGTTGCCAATTCCTTGTCTGCGGTCATGAACGGCGCGCGCCAAGTTGAATGTACTATCAATGGCTTAGGCGAACGGGCGGGTAATGCGTCATTAGAAGAAGTGGTGATGGCAATCCGCACTCGCCAAGACTTTTTCACTTGCGACACTACCCTAGATACCCGCGAAATTGTCACCTGCTCGAAATTGGTTTCGTCAATTACCGGCTTCCCAGTCCAGCCTAACAAAGCAATTGTTGGTGCCAATGCTTTCGCTCACGAATCCGGCATTCACCAAGATGGCGTGTTGAAAAATCGTGAAACCTACGAAATTATGCTGGCAGAAGATGTGGGTTGGGCAACCAATCGCATGGTGTTAGGCAAACATTCTGGTCGTAATGCGTTCAAAACTCGGATGGCTGAATTAGGCGTCGAATTTGCTGGCGAAGCTGATTTAAACGATGCGTTTTTCCGCTTCAAACAATTAGCCGACAAAAAACACGATATTTTTGATGAAGACTTACAAGCCTTAATCTCCGAACAGAGCTTTGAAGCCGAAGATGAACACATCAAATTAGTCGCGTTGAAAGTCTGCTCAGAAACGGGCGAAATTCCTAATGCCACCGTCACCATTCGCGTCGATGGCAAAGAACTGACCGGCAGCGCCCAAGGCGGCGGCGCGGTTGATGCCAGCTTGAAAGCGATTGAAAGTCTGGTTAAAACCGGCGCTAGCTTAGAGCTGTATTCAGTCAACAACATCACCACCGGCACCGATGCCCAAGGTGAAGTCACGGTTAGATTGGAAAAAGCTGGCCGCATTGTTAATGGTTCTGGTGCCGATACTGACATCGTTATCGCCTCTGCCAAAGCCTATATCAACGCCGTCAACAAACTACAAAGCGCGGATCAAAAACAGCATCCGCAAAAAGGCGAAGTCTAAACGGCAATGGACGAAGCCACTCGGTTGCAATATTTGCAAGCTATGGGCATTGATGTCTGGGTTCCCAGACATCAAGCCGATAGCGAGCCAATGGCGACCGAAACTTCTCCAACTGATTCACACCACGCTTGGACTGATTTACAACATCAAGTCAGCCAATGCCATGCCTGCGAGTTATGCAAAACCCGCACTCAAACCGTATTTGGCGTTGGTAATCATCACGCCACTTGGTTATTAATCGGCGAAGCACCGGGACAAAACGAAGATTTACAAGGCGAGCCATTTGTCGGCAAAGCCGGTCAATTACTCAACGAAATGCTCAGAGCAATTGGCCTTGACCGCGAACAAGTCTACATCGCCAACATGCTCAAATGCCGCCCACCCAACAACCGCGACCCACAAGCCGATGAAGTGGCGGCCTGTAACGGCTTTTTGCAACAACAAATTGCCTTGTTACAACCGAAAATTATCTTAGCCGTTGGTCGAATTGCCGCGCAAAACCTGTTAAAAACCCAACAACCACTCAGCCGTTTGCGTGGCACTCAACATCAACTCGATGGCATTCCGCTGGTGGTAGTCCATCATCCGGCTTACCTATTACGCTCGTTAACCGAAAAAGCCAAAGCTTGGGAAGACTTGCAATTTGCTTGGTCGATTTATCAAACCGTTTAAAAAAATAACTATGTGGAAATTGCTACACAATCTAAAAGACGCCCTGTTCTACAATGCCGACCGCGAGTTTAACGCCAAAGTATTTCCCGACTCGGTCAAAGGTCACGATCTGATGCGCATCAGACGTATGGATCAGGTTGATTTAGACAGCGTGCTGGCGATTGAAAACCAGAATTACGAATTTCCTTGGTCGCAAGGCGTGTTTGAAGACTGCTTCCAAACCATGACCTACACCAACTGGGTTTGCGAAGACGCCGATGACACCATCGTTGGCTATGCGATTATTTCCGCCATTGTCGGCGAAGCGCACATTATGAACATCAGCGTTAACCCCCAATATCAAGGCCAAGGCGTAGGCCGCAAAATGCTTAACCACCTAATTGAATACGCCCGCCCTCGCGCCGAAAAAATCTTCTTAGAAGTCAGACCCAGCAACCTCAACGCCATTCATCTTTATAAAAGCAGCGGTTTTAAAGAAATCGGCATCCGCAAAGGCTACTACCCGGCTAAAGACGGTCGCGAAGATGCGATTATGTTTGAACTGGATTTGGTGCCGATGTTGGGTAATTACTCGACCCCGTAATGCTTTGAAAAGCAGATGTAGGCGCGAATAAGTACAGCGTTTCGCGCAGATGGCTTATTTGATAACCGCAAGCCTTCCGCCCGAAACGCTGTACTTATTCGTGCCTACATCCCAAGACTCATTGATTCCCCGTCGGCTTTCCCAGCGGTTGAATCAATAAAATATCTTCATCCAATTTGGCTTCGATGTTGTGAGTCATGCCTAAAAACAACACCGCCATTTCGTCATCCAGCAGGGTTTCATTAATCCGCGCCGCAATGAAACTGTCGCGTTTATCAAGTAGGGCTTGAGCCTTTTCTAAACTAGCTTGTTTTTCAGCTTTGGCTTTCAGCAAATCGCCCATTAACTGCCGTTCTTCCAACAACAAACTCACGGACTCGGTGCCGACTAAAGTCGCACCTTTGGATTGCAATTTTTGTAACAACTGAAAATTTTGACTGCCACAAGCCGCTACATTTTCAACAATCCGATCCACACTATCGCAAACCGGTAAGCCGTCTTGATAAAGTTTTAGCTGTTGATAATTAAGATTAAAACTGTCAATCGTGGTTTCTATCATTCGCCAAAACTGCTCCACTGCTTCGTAATATTGCTTATTTTGAGCTTCACTTCTGGCATTAGCTGCGGCATTGCTAACCGAGCCTAAATCTTGAGGGCTATGAATAATTGGAAAATGAATCAATGCTCGCATCAATCTATCCTTGTGATGGCTCATGTGAAGGCGTTAATTGCGCTTCCAAGCGCTGGAGGCGTTGTTCTAAATCTAAATCAGCTGCGGGTAAAGCCGCTCTAGCCCGCGAATCAAAGGCAGGATTACCGCTCCACCAATCCAAGCCCATTTCCACCGCTTTATCGACCGAACAAATCAGCAAGCGGATTTCCAAGGTTAATAGCTCGACCTCAACCAGCCGGATGCGAATATCACCGCTGATCACAACCCCTTTATCCAACAAGCGTTCCAGTAAATCGGCAACGGTGGTCGAATCGGTTGAATTGGTAATTTTTGTGTTGCTGCTCATCGTGCTATTCCTTAAAAATTAATCGAGCTTAGGCAAGCGATGTAGCGATTAAACTTGATCGGCTTTCCAATCGAGCCCTGCCTCTTCCAATCGCTCGAATATCGCCTGCGCTAATCGATATAAGCCTTGTTGTTCATAGCTGTAAGCGATGTTTAATAAGGCCGATTGCGCGGCATTGGCTTGTTCGCTATCACGGTGCTCGCTGAGAATTTTCAGGTAGCTAAATTCGGCTTGGCGAACATCGTTTTGTCGTGCTTGAGCATCGCCCATTCTTAATAAAAACGCGGCAGTGCAAGAATCTAATTGGTTGCTGTTCATCGTCATGGCTGTTTCCTTACAGTAAGCGACCCAATGGGCCTAAATTCAAATTCAAGTCTTCATCTTTCAGCTCAAACACCTCGCGCAATCGCTCCAATTCTTCAGCTTGTTGCATTAAAGTTAAGCCTAAGCGTTCTATTTCTTCATCGCTCAAGGTGCCGGAGTCCATGCGTTTAATCGCTTGCCGCTCCAGTAATTCGTGCAACAACTTGACCAAGGTTAAGACCAATTGCGCCAAGCCATTACGCACTCGATCACCATCAATTTCTAAGCGATTCAGCGGCTTGGCGGGTTGGGTCATGGCTTAGTCCTTATTGGGTAAATTTTGGCCCGTGGTTACTGAGGTCAGCACCGCTTGTAGGCTTAGATAAATCAAATCAATATTGGCGACTGAAATCGCCACATCGGCAACCACCACAGCACCTTTGTTCAAGATTCGATCTAAGGCTTCGCATAATGAAACTTGTTGGTCTTGGGCTTGGTTCAACACGCGCGATCTCCTGAATATTTTGTAACTGCCAATATAGGATGTGCCGACGTTAGGAGGCGCATCGCTCGCGATTGATGCGCTTCGCTTTTCGCTCAGCACATCCTATTTCTGGTTAAAAAACATGGCCTTACCTAAATCCGTCAGCATCGCGATACCCGCGGGTTCGGTTTGCCGAAAAACCCTGATTTGCGGCAATTCGGCAAACAAGCCCTGCGGCTCGATGTCGGCCTCGGTTTTAACCCGGTCATCGTCGTGATAGGCGTTGTTCAGCAGCACAAGGCGCTTCACGTTCGGGCGCCACACGTCGCGCTCAAGCCGATAGATAAACTCCTGCATCGGTTTCAGCATGCGTGCCACGATCTCGGCGAATCCGCTCGACGTGCGGCCCGCGCCAGCCGCGCGCTCGG
>CAIZCB010000517.1 GCA_903931355.1 uncultured Pseudomonadota bacterium | reverse complement strand
TCAAAGCCAGGTGTTTATTTTCTTTTCGAGGGGCGGTTTTCTGATAATAAACCAATTGCTTATATTGGCGAGTCTGAAAACGTTTATCAAAGATTAATAACACATGATAGAGATAAAGATTTTTGGAGTGAAGTTGTTATTTTTACTAGTAAGGATGAGAATCTTACAAAAGCGCATATTAAATTTCTCGAGGCGACATTGGTAGGTATATCCAAAGATGCAAATAGGTATGATTTGGAGAATGGGAACACGCCACCGGAATCAAGTCTTCCTCGAGCAGATCGTGATGCAATGAAAGAATTTGTTGATAATATACGAATGGTGCTGGGTATTCTTGGTTATTTTGTTCTTGAACCAATACTAAATAATAAGTCGAAAATATCAGATATTTACAATGGCAATCAGATGGTTGATGATGCGTGTAACCAAGTTAATGCAGAGAAAAATTTATTTGGTGATTTGTTTTTTAAAGTAAATAACTTGTTAGCTTTTGGTGTAATGACTGATGAAGGCTTTGTTTTAAAGAAAGGTTCGCAGCTTTCCAAAATAAATACAGTAAGTATGCCGGGAAAGTTGGCAGTTATAAAAGCACAATTAATTGAAGTTAGTCAGTTGAAAGAGGATGGTGATAAATTAATTGCTACAGAAGATATTTTGTTGAGTTCTTCGACTTATGCCGCTGCGATTGTGGCCGGTACATCGAGGAGTGGTCCACAGAGCTGGAAAACATCAAATGGCAAAACTATTAAGCAAATTGAGGATGAATCGCTTGCTGAACTGTAATATTTTAGAGACTCAGTATATCTGTATTAGCGATACTGCTCCTACAGACATTGCAGCGGCGATGAAAATTCAGTTATTTGCAAATGGGAAGATGACAGAAGTTAAAGTGCTGAGATCGTTAGAAAACCACAACAATCTCAGCGCTCCCCTTTGACCCGCGATAAAATCCCCCCTCTAATCGGCATTACGCCGTCTTTATCTCAAAATTACCATGCTCAATTTTAAAAATATCGCCATTCGTCGTGGCAGTCGTTTGTTGTTTAGTGAAGCCAGTTTTACCATTCATAAAGGCCAAAAAATCGGTTTGACCGGTGCTAATGGTGCGGGAAAATCCAGTTTATTTGCCTTGTTGCGCGATGAGTTACACGCTGATGAAGGTGAGTTTTCGATGCCGCCGAATTTGGAAGTGGCGCATGTGGCGCAGGAAACACCGGCTTTAAGCTGTTCGGCGATTGATTATGTTTTAGATGGCGACCGCGAGTTGCGGCAGTTGCAGCAACAATTACAAGCCGCTGAACAAGCGCATGATGGCCTCAAGCTGGCCGATTTACACGCCCAATTGGAGCATATCGGCGGTTACACTGCCCAAGCTCGCGCTTCAAGGTTATTAAATGGTTTAGGGTTTAGCACCCAACAAGAATCGAACGCGGTTAGCTCGTTTTCCGGTGGCTGGCGGATGCGGTTGAATTTGGCGCAGGCTTTAATGTGTCGTTCTGATGTTTTATTGCTCGACGAGCCGACTAACCATTTGGATTTAGATGCCGTTATCTGGTTACAAGAATGGCTGATTAAATATCCAGGGACTTTGATGTTGATTTCGCATGACCGCGACTTTCTCGACACCATCACCGATCACATTGTTCACATCGAACAAGCCAAAGCCGAAATCTACACCGGTAACTATTCTGATTTTGAACGGATGCGAGCCGAAAAGCTGGCGCAACAACAAACTGCTTACGAGAAACAACAGCGGGAAATGGCGCATATTCAAAGTTTTATCGACCGTTTCAAAGCCCAAGCCACTAAAGCTAAACAAGCGCAAAGCCGGATTAAATCGCTGGAACGGATGGAGCTTATCGCCCAAGCCCATGTTGATTCGCCGTTTAGTTTTAGCTTTCCGCCACCGAAGAAAATGCCGAATCCATTGTTAAAGCTGGATGAGGCGGACATCGGTTACGGCGACAAAATCATCATTAATAAAGCGTCGTTATCGATTAGCCCGGGTGATCGAATTGGCTTGCTGGGGCCGAATGGCGCGGGTAAGTCGAGTTTAATTAAAGTGCTTTCAGGGCAGATGTCGGCTTTGAATGGTAAGCTGCAAACCGCGCAAGACTTACACATTGGTTATTTTGCTCAACACCAATTAGAGCAATTGCGCTTGGATGAAAGTCCGTTGTGGCATGTGCAGCAGTTGGATAAACAAGCTACTGAAAAAGATTTGCGAAATTTCTTGGGCGGTTTTGATTTTAGAGGCGATAAAGTCAACGATCCGATTGGGCCGTTTTCCGGTGGCGAAAAAGCCCGTTTGGTGCTGGCGCTATTGGTTTATCAAAACCCGAATTTGTTGTTGTTGGACGAGCCAACCAACCATTTAGATTTGGAAATGCGTCATGCTTTAAGTGTCGCATTGCAGGATTATCAAGGCGCGTTGGTGGTGGTGTCGCATGATAGACACTTGTTGCGTTCGGTCACTGACCAATTGTTATTGGTGGCGGGTGGTTCGATTCAGCCATTTGATGGTGATTTGGATGATTACAAAGTCTGGCTGGCCGAGCAAAAACGCGCAGCAGATGAGCCTGTTACCGCTGATAGTCAAGGCGGCGTGTCGCGTAAAGATCAGCGCAAACTCGATGCCGACCGTCGCCAGCGTTTAAAACCGTTGTTGGATGCGGTCAAAAAAGCCGAGGCAGCGGTTGAAAAATACCATCAGCAACAACGTGAATTAGAAGAAAAACTCGCCGATCCTGAGATTTACAGCGATGACAACAAACCGCAGTTAAAACAATTACTCAGCCAGAAAAGCCAAGTCGATGCTGCTTTAGAGCAAGCTGAGTTGGATTGGATGACGGCTGAAGAAAACCTACAACAACAGGAATAAATCATGTACCCATTGCTACAACTGTTTTTAGAAATCACCGCATTTCGCAAAGGGCCGCAGGATGTGCCGAGTGCTGGATGGTTGTTACCTTTTGTATTGCTGATATATGTAGCCATTAACGTGGCGATTGTGTTGTTAAGTGGTGATTTACTGACCGCTTTAATGCAGGTGGCGGTCGATTTTGGGTTAATGGTTGCTTTTATTTGGCCGTTACTGTCTGTTTCTGACAAGCTAGCTCGATTTCGTCAAACACTAACGGCCTTATTAGGTATTGATGCGGTGATTAATTTTTTTGCATTGCCGGCTGTGGTTAGTTTGAATAACGAAGCGACTGACTTAAGTTTTTTTGCCATGCTATTAATGATGCTGTGGCATTGGGCTGTTACTGGGCATATTTTGCGTTATGCCTTGGATAGACCGTTATTTTTTAGCTTAGGCTTGGCGTTTTTATATTTGCTGATTTCATCGCAGGTAATGGAGGCTTTATTTCCTGTGCCAGTGGTTGCTATTTCGCCAAGCTCAGATTTGTAAGACATGTTTTTATAACAATAATAAAAAGGTAAACATAATGTTAGGACAGGTAGACAGTTACAATCAAGCAACGCAATCCGGCGTGGTTAAGTACCAAGGTGAATTTTATGAGTTTCATTTGCAACAATGGACATCTGAAGCTTCACCGAAAATTGGTGATGACGTCGATTTCGATCAAGAAGATGGCAAAATTACCGATGTGAGTTTGGCGGGAGCTTATTTAATTGAAACTCAACCGGTAAAAAGTCAGCTAGTAGCCGGTATTTTAGGTTTGCTGTTTGGGGCGATTGGTTTACATAGGATCTATTTAGGATTTTGGGGAATTGGAATTGCGCAAGCCGTTATTACCGTTGTAACAGGTGGTTTTGGTGTTGTTTGGGGATTTTTAGAAGGTGTTTTGATTATTACTGGCCATATTTATAAAGATGCAAAAGGGCGACCTTTAAAATAATAGTCTATTTTGTCATTTATTTAAATTTGTTTGGGGGCAATTTAATGATTGATACGCTTTATATTGAGAAAGCTGTTGAACAGCATCCACGGGTTATGGCAATCCGTCAGCGTTTTCCTGATGCACGTGTGATTTTTTGTGATCGCTATGGCGAAGTTTTTAATCCTAAATCACAAAATTTTCGCTTACAAAAACATAAACCAGCTTTAATTTTGGCAGAAAAATACCAAAAGTTTGTATTACCTACGCCTAGTGGTTATGGGATAGGTGGCAAACATAATTATTATTTTTCGCACATGCTCAATTGTCTGTACGATTGCCGGTATTGCTTTTTGCAAGGTATGTATCAGTCAGCAAATTATGTATTGTTTGTGAATTATGAAGATTTTCATCGTCAGATTCGTGATATTTGTTACCAAACACCTGATCAACCGGTATATTTTTTCTCGGGTTATGATTGTGATAGTTTGGCGATGGAGCCTATTACAGGCTTTGTTCAAGCATTTTTACCTTTGTTTAATGAGTTGCCTAATGCTTGGTTGGAACTGCGCACCAAAAGCACTCAGATTAGAAGTTTGTTAAATCGTAAGCCAATAAAACAATGCATTGTGGCGTTTAGTTTATCGCCCGATAGCGTAGCAAATAAAGTCGAAGCTAAAGCGCCAAGTTTGGCAAAACGTATAGAAGCAGCAGTAAAATTACAGAAAAAAGGTTGGTCGATTGGTTTGCGGTTTGACCCTTTGATTTATCAAGATGATTATCGGCAACATTACCGTGACATGTTTGAACAGGTATTTCAGCAAATTGATGCTAATCAAGTGCATTCGGTGAGTTTAGGCGTATTCCGTTTACCTGAGCAATATTTCAAAAAAATCCAAAAACTCTATCCAGATGAAAAATTGTTCGCAAGCCCATTTCAAACTAATGCAGGTATGGTGTCTTATCGCGCAGAGTTGGAATATAAAATGATGAAAGACTGTACTGATATGCTGTTGCAATATATACCCGTTGCTAAGCTATTCCCATGCAATCCTTAACTCGGACAGTATTAGTTACTGGGGCTAGTTCGGGAATTGGGCGCGCCATCGCAAGGCAATTATTGCAACGAGGGCATCAAGTGATTGGCGTTTCTCGAAATTGTCAGCAATTTCAATATTCTCATCCGCAATTTAGTGCGGTTGAATTGGATTTGGCGAAACCTAGCGGGATTGCGGTGTTTGCCAAGCAGTTGCAACAGGATTATCCAAGTTTGGATGCGGTGGTTTTTGCTGCGGGTTATGGGCAATTTGGTGGTTTAGAGCAGTTTTCGTTTGCGCAGATTGAGCAGTTGATGATGGTTAATTTCACTGCTCAAGCCCATCTAAGCCGAGCTTTATTGCCAAAGTTAAAACAAAAAAGTCATAGCAATTTAATTTACATCGGTTCGGAAGCGGCTTTAAAAGGCAGTCGTAATGGCAGCATTTATTGCGCCAGTAAATTTGCCTTGCGGGGATTTAGTCAGGCTTTGCGCGATGAATGTGGTAAAACGTCTGTGCGAGTATCTTTGGTGAATCCTGGGATGGTCGATACTGCCTTTTTTGATAAGCTATCCTTTGCGCCAAACCAAGCTTTGCAAGCCGATGATGTGGCTGAGGCGGTGAGTTATATTTTGCAAGCCAAGCATCATTGTGTGATTGACGAAATTAATCTTAATCCTGCTAATAAAATTATTGAATTTA
>CAIZCB010000516.1 GCA_903931355.1 uncultured Pseudomonadota bacterium | reverse complement strand
TGATCTTTGAAGAATTTAAAGGCACCGGCAACATGGAATTGCATTTAGAGCGCAAAATTGCCGAAAAACGCATTTACCCAGCGATTAACATCAATCGTTCCGGCACCCGCCGTGAAGAATATTTGGTCGATCCAGACGAATTACAAAAAACTTGGATTTTGCGGAAAATCTTGCAACCAATGGACGAATTGGCGGCATCAGAATTCTTGCTAGGCAAGTTAAAAGATTTCAAAACCAACGCCGAATTCTTTTTATCCATGAAGCGTTAGTCGAACAATCTACCGAAAGGGCGAGCATCAAACCTCGCCCTTTTTTATAAATAGTGATTCAAAGCTCCAAATCCATTTTAGTTTGGTATATTGGCTAGTGACCCTAAACAAGGAGCACGGTTTTGCAAGATACCAGCAAGTTTTTCATTGAATTCATCCGATTAGCCGGCCCATTCTGGTCTGCATCTAATAAATCCCCCAATCGCGGTCTGCTGGTAACTTTGGTCACGCTGACGCTTTTTCAAATTGGCATTTCAGTAACCATTACCGAATGGAGTGCTGATTTATTTGACGCCCTTGAACAACGCTCAATGTCGCGATTATTTACCCAAGTGGGGATGATTATCGTCGTGTTTGTCGCCAATATCGCCATTACTGCGGCTCATTTAGTGATTAAACGCAGACTACAACTGGCTTGGCGCGGTTGGTTAACCGATAAATTGATTGCTTGCTGGATGTATGAAGGACGCCATTATTTAGTCACACACATCGACGGACAACACGACAACCCAGACGGCAGAATCGCCGAAGATATTCGGATTGCCACCGAATATGCTATTGACCTGTTACATACCCTGTTTTATTGCATCGTTTTACTAATTAGCTTTTCTAGCATCCTTTGGTCATTATCGGGCACGATAACGGTTGACCTAGGATTTACCGATTTGCCGGTTCAAGGCCATTTAGTTTGGTTAGCACTAACCTACGCCGCCAGCGCCTCGATGTTAGGTTGGTGGATAGGTCGTCCACTAACCAAAGCCTCCGATCACCGCCAAACTGTCGAAGCCAACTTTCGTTTCGCCTTAGTTAAAGCTCGCGAAAACTCACAGGCAATAGCCTTAATCCACGGCGAAGCCCACGAAAACCCTCATTTCCACCAATTATTTGGCGATATTGTCAGTGCATGGGATCAACAAACCAAAGCTTGGAGCCAAATCACCATGTTCAGCTCAGGCTATTCGGTGTTATCCATGGCATTCCCATTATTGGTGTCGGCGCCACGTTATATTTTGGGCAGTATTACTTTAGGCACTCTGATGCAATCAGCCCAAGTGTTTCAACAGATGGTGTCAGCATTATCGTGGCCAGTTGATAACATGGGCAAAATGGCCGAATGGCGGGCTTCTGTGGAACGTGTACTGGGATTAGCTAAAGCCTTGCAACAACTCGAAGTCGAAATCGCCAAACCCTCACCGCATCGAATTGTGTTGAAAAAAAACACCGGTGCCGTGCTGCGTTTTCACGATTTGGTGATTACTCGTTTAGATGGCGTGGTTTGTGTTGATAGGCTTAATGAAGAAATTTACGCGGGTGATCGAATCTTAATTACCGGCAACGCCTTTACTGGCAACAAACTGTTCAAAGCCACCGCCGGACTTTGGCCTTGGGGCGAAGGTTGTATCGAGTTACCCGACGACGAGCCGCTATTCTTTATGCCGCCGCGGCCTTATCTGCCGACTGATACCTTGCGTAACGCCATTTGCTATCCATTCGATGGCGATACCTTTAGTCAAACTGAACTGGAAGCTTGTTTTAAACTCGCAGGTGTACAAGCGTTAATTAGTCATTTGGATAAAATTAACGACTGGGATAAAGCCTTATTGCGTGAACAACAGCAGCGCTTGGGCCTAGTCCGATTATTGCTACAAAAACCAAAATGGATTTTCATGCAAGAAGCCTTTGATTCACTAGATCCCGATGGTGAAATCGAGATGATTAACATCATCAACAGCCAATTGCCCCATGCGGCGATGTTGACGATCACCAATCAACCCACTATTCAAGCCCTACACAAACGCCAAATACATTTATGTTAAATAGCCCCAAACTACGCGGTGTCAATCTTGGTGGTTGGCTGGTATTGGAAAAATGGATGACCCCCAGTTTATTTGCCAATCTCAAAGCCGAAGACGAAACTACTTGGTGTGTTGAACTTGGCGAGCAAGCCGCCAATAAATTACAACAACACTGGCAAAGTTTTATTACCGAAGCCGATTTCGCTTGGCTGGCAAACATCGGCATCAATGCGGTGCGGATTCCAGTCGGTCATTGGCTATTTGGCGCTGATTATCCCTACCATCCCAGTTACCAACACCTGCAACATCCCTATGTTACAGGTGGCGATAAAATTCTTGATCAAGCCATGGCATGGGCGGAACGCTATCAGCTAAAAGTAGTTTTAGATCTACACGCCGCCCCCGGCTGTCAAAATGGCTTTGATAATGGCGGCATTAATGGCGTCTGCGAATGGCATACTCGCGATCAATACATTCAACATTCGCTCACCGTGCTCGAATGTCTCGCCGAACGCTATCACACTAGCCCCGCTTTAATCGCCATCGAAGTGCTTAATGAACCGCGTTGGGATGTGCCCACCGAAATATTAAGCGCCTACACCGAACAAGCCTATCAACGGATTAGAAAACACTGTAACGCAGACGATATCGCTGTGGTGTTTCACGACGGTTTTCGCGACTATCGAGAATATGCCGGTTTATTACAAAGCGAAACCGATAGCAACGTGATCTTCGATATTCACCGTTACCAATGTTTTGTCCAAGACGATATTGATACCGACGTTTACGGCCACATCAGCAAAGCGGTTAACGATTGGCGACAAGAAGCCGAGCAACTGATACAGAATTCAGGCCGTCAAACCTATGTTGGCGAATGGAGCTTGGGCCTGCATCCGAAAATGCTGGATTTATGGGCTGAACAAGCCTTGGATTATCCCGCCGCCAGCATGGACGAATTTCAACAAAACCTCGCCTATCGTGGCTACGCCGCTGGGCAATTAGCCTGCTTTGAAAAATACCAAGGCTGGTTTTTCTGGAGCTACAAAACCGAAACCATGCCGCAATGGAGTTTTAGGGATAGTGTGGAACGCGGTTGGCTGCCGGATAATTTTGCTTAGTACAGCGGTGTCTTGAGCGAAGCCGAAATCTACAAACTTGGTTTAGGCTCCGTTCAGCCAACGCT
>CAIZCB010000515.1 GCA_903931355.1 uncultured Pseudomonadota bacterium | reverse complement strand
AATTTGATGAATTTAAGTAAAATGCAAATGCAAATGCAAATGCAAATGCAAATGCAAATGCAAATGCAAATGCAAATGCAAATGCAAATGCAATAGTGCTGGCTGCTGTATCTTTTTTGCATTCGGCTGGATGTCAAATGCTTTTTAAATGATTGGGTCTATTTACTTGGAGAGGTTCGCCTTAAATCCATCTAAAATCTCCATTTTCACGTAAACCATGAATCGAAAGTCCATAACGTTCTACCTCTAATGTACGCCATGCTTTTTCTTGGTTTTTGCGTTGTATTTTAGTTAGTTTTCTGTGTGCCCAAGATTGGCCTAGCAATTTATAGTTGTAACGATTTGCTATGCCTTGGTTTGCGCTGAGTCCCCTTTCTTGCTTCATTAGTGATTGAGTCACAGAGCCAAAGTGATGTAGCCAAGAGGCGCCGGTCATGGCAGTTTTGATGTTGGATTTTTTCAGTTCATTGAAAAATAGCGTATCTTCGTAACCTAATAATTTAGGAGTTGGTTGAAAGTACCCCACATCCATCCAAACTGATTGATGAATCGCAAGACAAACTGCATGTTTGCCACCTATGCGATGAACCTGATGCATAGATTGAGATGCTTGTTGTTCAAAAGCCTCAAAATCATAGTCCAAAGGACCTTCGATTAAAGCAGGGCTAATGACTTTCAACCCTAATTGCTCTGCTGTACCTATCAGCTTTTCAATCCAATGTGGTGAGACCAATACATCGTTATTTATGATAATGGTCCACTCTGCTTGTAAGGCAAGTGCTCCTTGATTCCAGGCAACCCCGCAACCTAAATTTTGGGTATTGAATATACATCCGCCCAACGGTAATGTTCGTAGGTAATCTCGTGTTTCGTCCCTAGAACCATTGTCTATCACGATAAGTCTATCAAGTGGCGTACCGTGTTTAATCATGCTGTCGATGCATAATTTTGTATAGTCAACGGCGTTATAGCAGGCAAAGGTTAGTGCGTATCGCGATTTGTCCATGAATTAGAAGGCGTTTTTTTCGGATAAAAATTGCCCCATGATAGCTGCGATCATGAAGCTGTAAAAAGATATTGTGTATTTCAAGTTAAAGACTTCGAGCATCATACTGCATATCAACAGACCGATTGATAAAGCGATGATGATGTAAGTTAACTGAAGTTGAACAGTATTTTTATTCGGTGTCGTTAATACCGTCAAAACGGGTGCAAAAAATAGTAAAGCTGTGGCAATAAAACCAAAAATCCCTGAGCGGAGCATATTGGCCAGAAATTCATTGTGAGGGCCATTGTACATTGACTCACGAGCAATATCAGAGGCTAAGCTGGTTATTGCTGGGTGATTCATCAATGCTTCTCGATAGCCAAGATCACCATATCCTGCTAATGGGTTCATAGCAAATAAGTGGCTCGCAACTACCCACATGCTTAACCGAATACCGCCAGAGGTTGAGTCGTAATGTTCTTTTTTCTCAAGCCAGCCAAACACTTCAGTAAAAATAGACTGGAAGCGAGCTTGAATGTCAGCATTGAAGAAGTAAACAATAACAAAGAGTAGCAATAAACTAAACAATCCTTTTGTAATGATTGATCGATTATCTCGGAATTTGTAGCAGGTTAAGGCGATTAAAAATGGTATTGCTAGCCAGCCACTGCGTGACATGGAGCCTAAGCTTAAATAGATACCCGCCAAAAGCCCGGTCAATTTGAGTAGTTTGAGAGGCGTTGCGTCTGAATTGACGTTTCCATTGTTGTTTAGCGTCAAAATGCTGACGAAGCCGATGATTAATGAATAATCGCCAAAGGTGAGAGGGTCTGCAAAATACGTCGCAAACCTGCCCCCCCAAAACGCTGATGTATGTGGAAAAAGATGGATGGCAGCAACGCAAATCAATAATGAAAGTGGGGCTATGAATTGTAAAACGGCTAAGAAATTGATGCGTTTTACGATAAATAGTAAAAATACAAATCCCGCCAAAAACGCACGCATTGGACCGTCGAAGGCTTTGAAAATTAAATCATGGCGCAAAATTTGGCTGCACAAAATAGCGAAAACAGGGGATAAAAAAGCTATAAAAATCAATAAGGTCTGTTTGTATTTCAGATGACCTAAGAGATAACGGAAGTTCTGGGGTAGAAAGATTACAGCCAAAATAAAGCCGATTACCAGCCAAGTATTCGTCCAACCACGCATTGTCATAAAAAATAATGGGGTGAGGGTTATCATGGCTGCGATTAAACTATCCCCAACGGCATTACTGGGATTCCTGATCAGTGATTGTAATTTTGTGTAAGCAGCTCTTAATGTCATAATTATCAAATGAATAAATTTAAGCGAATTTTAGTTGTTTGTCCTGCAAATGCTGTCACAGCAGGGCCTGAAGCAATACATCAGTTAGTTTTTGATCTAAATCGTCTAGGGCAACCTGCGGCTATTCTTTATCATCCATTCAACAAACAGCATTTAACGCCTGAGCCGTATCAAAAATATCAAATTGAAGTTGCAGCTTATCAAGATCAGGCGGGCGATTTGATCATTTTCCCTGAAATCATGACTACTTTGGCTTTTAAGGTAAAGTTTGCAAAATCAGCAATTTGGTGGATGTCCGTAAATAATTATACCTGTAATCGTTACGGCAATCCTTTGCGAGATAAATTTAGGTATTTCAAAAATCTGATTAGAGGTAAAAGACCATGGTTAGGTATTTGTTCTTTAAAGCATTTGTTGCATTTTTCTCAATCTGATTATGCTAAACAATTTCTTGCTGACAAAGGCATTATATCTATGCCTTTATCTGATCCTATTCCTGTTTATACGCAAGATTATTATATAAAAACTATTTGCGATCGTTTGAGCACGACTGTTAGGGAAAATGCCATTCTTTATAATCCTCACAAAGGCGCTAAAATCACTTCTCGACTTAAAGAGGCGTTTCCTCAATGGGATTTTCTGCCGCTTCAAGGTTATAACCGCGAACAGTTGGCAGACATTTTTTTGACTTCAAAAATTTATATGGATTTCGGGCATCATCCTGGTAAAGATCGATTGCCTCGAGAGGCAGCGATTCATGGTTGTTGCGTGATTACAGGCAGATATGGATCTGCTGCTAATTCTGTTGATTTGCCAATTGGTGATGAATATAAACTTGATGATCAAAGTCCTGAATTTATTAAACAGTTTTCGGTTATTACGGACTCAATTTTTAACGACTATGAAACACATTTTGCAAAACTAGAGAGTTATCGAACTATTCTTAGCCAAGAACAGTATGTTTTTGATCAGCAACTTATTAATGCTTTTTGTATAGGTACCGATTCTTAATGAATATAAAAAACCTAGAATTTATGACTATTTTTGTTACTTTAACGAAGATGATCCCCACCATCAAAAACCGACAGATCAAGAAGCGAGTGATTGTTTAAATTTGGCTTCAAATTCTATCGGACTTAGGAAGTCGTTGGCTGAATGCAGCCTAACGGAGTTGTAATCCGTTTCGATATATTCAAACACCGCTTGCCGGATGGACTCGCGAGTAGCCAATCGCTCCCCGTGAATCGCTTGGACCTTGAGCGAGTGGAAGAAGCTTTCGGCACAGGTATTGTCTAACAATTGCCTTTGGCGCTCCTCATATTGCCTAACAAGTCGTGCTGTTGTAGCCATTTCCGGTAAGCGGGCGAGCAATATTGGCTGTCATCCGTTCGCTCATGGACCAACCAATGAGTTGCCGGGAAAACAGGTCAATGATGACGGCCAGGTACAGCCAGCTTTCCTCGGTTCACAAGTAGGTAATGTCGCCCACCCATTTCTGATTCGCTGCACTCGCTGAAAAATTTTGCTGTAGCAGGTTATCGAACACCGGCAGATTATGCTTACTGTTGGTGGTGGCCTTAAACTTGCGGGCCGCCTTGGCCCACCAAGCCTTGACGTCTCAGGCTGGCGGTGATGGTTTTCAGACCATACGGCTGACCATTTTCTTTAGGCATTTTCCGTTGTAACCGTTCTGCGCCATAACGTTGCTTGTGTTGATGGAACAGGGATTTGACCTGCTCATCCAGTGTCTGTCGTTGCTGAAGCCGTTGACTGGGCTTTCCGTTGCAGCCACGTGTAATAAACCGCTGCGGGACACGTTAAAACACTGGCACATTCCAACCAAGGAATACTCAACTCGATGCTTTTTCATGTATTCGTACCTCGCTTGAGTTGTTGAGCGAAGTACGTCGCCGCATTTTTTAAGATCGACAACTCCTCGGCTTGCTGAGCCAGTTTCAGGCTTTCTTGTTTGTATTGGGCGCTATGCCGGGTATAGCTGGCTTTGTTGACAGTCGATTTCGTGCTCATGCAAGTACCGCTCTTCAGGTTAAGAATACTCGCTTTTTAAAGTGTCCACTATTCGTGGTGGGGATCACTGGTTTGATCTTGAATTATTGATATCCAAAAATTGTGCAGTAAATAACTTTGCTATTTCGGAGTATTGATGATTGTCTAAAATCAATTTGTGACCTGTCTCGGCAATAAAAGAGATTAAATCAGGCTGATTAAGTAACCATTTAAGTTTTGTCTGCAGTTCGTCAGTGTCTTTAAATAAAACCAAATCAGTATCTGGTTTGAAATGCTCGGTTAATTCGGGGGCATTATCAGTTAAAAATAAAGTACCTGAGGCTGGTACTTCAAAAAAACGCATATTCAGGCCCGAGCTTCCTTGCATTCTTGATGCATTCAGTGCAATATGAGTTTCATTGAACAAGGTATTTAGTTCATTCCCAACGATATT
>CAIZCB010000514.1 GCA_903931355.1 uncultured Pseudomonadota bacterium | reverse complement strand
TCACCGAGGCAATTAATATTTCAGGAATCTTCCTGGCGAAATTAGACGGCACAGCACGAGGTGGAATCGTCATCGCGATTAAAGACCAGCTAAACATCCCCGTTAAATTCATCGGCCTCGGCGAAAAACCCGAAGACATCGCCGAATTCGACCCCGACACATTCGTCGAAGCGTTGTTCGCTTAAAAACCTTCATATCTGGAGGTGAGCAATGAACAAAAGAAAATCGTGGCAGGAAAAATTTGAAGAGTGGAGAAATGAAATGCAAAGCTGGATGACCGATGTTCTTGGTTTGGCAAAAGAAAACATCCACGAGTTGGATGTTCCAAAAGGCGACTTGGCACACTATTCCAAAAAAACAATTGATTTTGAGTACGACTTTCCTTTTGGAAAAGAAGAGCTCTACGGCTTGGCTTACAGGACAGATTTTGACTTGAAAAATCATTTTAAAGAAGCGCCATATGAAGATGCCGAATCCGGAGAGAAATTATATCCGCATGTGGTTGAACCAACTTTTGGAGTGGACAGGTCGGTGCTGGCTGTTTTGTGCGAAGCGTATTCGCAGGAAGAAGAAAGAGTTGTTTTGAAATTGAAGCCGAGTTTGGCTCCTTACAAAGTTGCGGTTTTTCCGCTTTTGAAAAACAAGCCCGAGCTTGTTGAAAAAGCGCAGGAAGTTTTCCATTTGTTGAAAAAAGATTTTACAGTTGCGTTTGACGACAGGGGAAATATTGGAAAAAGATATTACAGTCAGGACGAAATTGGAACTCCGTTTTGTGTGACAATTGATTTTGAAACATTGGAAAATGGCGACGTGACAGTCCGCGACCGCGACACAATGAAGCAGGAAAGACTTAAGATTGAACACTTGACAGACTATATTAAAAATGCTATCATATAAATAGTTCTTTAATTGAAAATATATTTGCGAGAAAGCAGTCGTAGCCAAAAGATATTAAATGTTTTTTGATATTTTCTGGCTATGACTGCTACTTCAGCCAGTCAGGCGTAACTTTTATTCCAGAAAGGAGGATGACGCCATGGCGACAGCCGTGACCCCATCCGACGAATCCAAGACTACGACCGACGGACAGATTGACAAGGCAACGGCCAATTATCGCGCACTGCTGGTAAAGCATGCGCGTGAGTTTGACTCCGAGGCCTTACAAACAGTCCTCGGTCAACCAGAGCTCGCGCAAGAGCAGTTTGAAGTGCTGCGACGGCGCGTGGAGGTAATCAGTGAGATGATTGTCCGCCGTGTTCGCGTGAATCGCAGTCGTACTCGATCGGAGGCGATTGCCGCCACCAAACGTGCGGAATGCACCGATTCTGTCGTTGTCGCTGAAATGCCACAGTGTGAGGGCGAGGAAGCGGATGTTTACTTCTTCCCGCTCAAGAAGTACACCGGAGTCGGCGATGTTCAGAAGGCATTGGACGAGCACGGACTGAAGCCCGACCCCTACGCTGTCGTTGCCGTTAACGAGGCCGACCCGGCCTTCGCCGACAAATGGCCAAACGGCACCCAATGGTTGGACAAAGGCGGGAAATATTGTTATGTCGCCTTCGGCCGCTGGATCGGCGGGCGCGGCGTGCTCTGCGACCGCTTTGGCAGCGGCTGGAATGGTTACTGGTGGGTCGGCGGCGTCCGCAAGTAATCAGTTCTTTGGGCTTGGATATTTTGTCCTTGTCCTTAGAATCTTTTGCCCTTTGTATTTCGTCATGAACGATTTGCAGAGGGCTTTTCTTTTGCACAAAAAATGTATAACATTAATTTGGTAATAGGCGAATCTTGCGGGCGATCACGGTTTCCCGCGGCCGAATCCAGTATCCATGCGCCCAGAATATCTGCGACCAAGGTTTTAGATAGCGCGGCGCATGCAGAACTTCAAAAATGAAGCTACTTGGTGTAAAACCCTAACGTAGTTTAGCTACGGAATTCGATACAGTCTTGAGATCGGGAGGCTAGTTTCCAATTGGCAAACCTTCGAAGGGCAGTGGTATAGACAGCGTTTTACATATTTGTTATGTCGCCTTCAACCGCTGGAACGACGAGCGCAACGTGAACTGCAACCGCAATGACAACGACTGGATGAATATTAAAGGTATATGCGTATGGCCTACAAAACATATATTAT
>CAIZCB010000513.1 GCA_903931355.1 uncultured Pseudomonadota bacterium | reverse complement strand
CCGACGTTTTTCAATGGCGGCGCAAAATTACCTGCGTAATTACACTTGGCCAGGCAATGTGCGCGAATTGCGTAATCTGGTGCAACGCTTGATGATACTGGGCGCAGGCGATGATATTGAGCTTGATGAGGTAAAAAATGCACTGGGCTCAATTGCTGAACAACCTAAATTAGGCAACAATGTTCCGGAATTTTTTAACCTGCCATTAAAAGAAGCGCGAGATCATTTTGAAAAATCTTATCTCGAATATCACTTAGAAAAAAATGGCGGCAGCGTTGCAAAACTGGCGTCTGCCATTGGCATGGAACGCACACATTTATACCGAAAACTACACTCTCTGAAAATCAAACTTTAAATTAACTTGAAGTTATTGCTTGCTTTGAGTAGAATTCGCCCTCTTTATACACAGTCTTAACGAATATAGAAGCAAAGATGAAAACATTTAGTGCAAAGCCCGCAGAAGTTAAGCGCGATTGGTACGTGGTTGATGCAGAAGGAAAGACGCTTGGTCGCCTTGCTACTGAAATTGCACGACGTCTTCGCGGCAAACATAAACCCGAATACACACCACATGTCGATACTGGCGATTACATCATTGTTATCAACGCTGAAAAAATTGGCGTAACCGGTAACAAAGAAAAAGACAAAATGTACTACCACCATACTGGTTATGTCGGTAACATGAAGTCAGCGTCATTAGGAAAACTAAGACAAACTTTTCCAGATCGCATTATTACCACCGCCGTGCAAGGCATGCTACCTAAGAACCCATTAGGTCGTGCAATGTTCAAAAAATTAAAAGTTTACGCAGGTTCTGAGCATGGTCACCAAGCTCAACAACCTAAAGTTTTAGAATTTTAAGCAGGTAGATAGTCTATGGCAGCTCAATACTACGGAACAGGTCGTCGCAAAAGCGCAGTCGCTCGCGTCTACGCAACAGTCGGTTCAGGAAATTTCACTATCAACAAACAACCTGTTGAACAATATTTTGGCCGCAAAACCGACGAGATGATCGCCAGACAACCTCTGGAACTCCTAGGTAAAGGCACAGATTTTGATATTAACATCATCGTTAGCGGTGGCGGCCCTTCTGGCCAAGCTGGCGCAATCAGACACGGTTTAACTCGTGCTTTGATGGTATTTGATGAATCATTAAGATCGCCATTGAGAAAAGCTGGTTACGTTACTCGTGATTCTCGCGTTGTTGAACGTAAAAAAATCGGTCTTCACAAAGCCAGAAAACGTCCACAATACTCAAAACGTTAATCGTTTCGTTTATTTGGAACACAGAAAAGCCGCTCTTCAGCGGCTTTTTTGTTTTCTAAACCATCACAATTCAAAGCGATATTGATTTAAGACCAAACAGCGACTAGGCATTACCAAGGCAGCTGCAAAATCATCAGCAAGCTGTAACCCCGTAACATCCCAATCCTCCGCCAAACCAAATTCATCAGGAATTTTGGACAATCCTGCCAAATCTGGTATTAGCAATTCACAGCGATCAAGCCCTAAAGCAATCCCCCGCCCCACCGCTTTCACAAAAGCCTCTTTCCTAACCCACAACTGATAAAACACTTGCACCTGTTCATCCGCTGAAAAATCAGACCAAAAATATAATTCATCAACCGAAAAACATCGTTTAGCCAAACCAAGCAAATTGTTTCTTGTTTTAATCCACTCAATATCAACACCAATCTGATCAAAATCAGAAACCGCAATCAGCAACCTATCTTTGGAATGCGAAATATTAAAAAATAACGAGGCGTTGCTAAGATACGGCTTACCGTAAGCATTCACTTCAAATTTCAAATTAACTGGCTCAATGCCCAAATATTGGGCCAATATTCGCCTTAATGTGCCTCGAACTGCCAAATAACGATTAGCCTGCGCCTGTGACTTAAATGATACTAACTTGGACAACTCTTGAGCACTCAAAGTTTGCGAAAAAAGCCGCAAAGCAGTCTCATCAAACGCCAAATTGACCGACCAAACATCAACAAAACCAGCTTCAAACTTGGCACTTTTCAACAAAACTCACCTCAATAACAATAACTACCAAGCAAAACCATTGGTTTTTCTTGACGTAAAAGACTAAAAACAGTAGCTTATCCAACCTTTTTTGTAAAATCTGCATTTCAGCGATTTCATTAGTTTATTGAGGGCATAAAATTGGAACTCAGTGGTGGACATATCCTTGTTCAATGTCTTAAAGACGAAGGCGTCGAATTTATTTTTGGCTATCCAGGTGGCTCTGTTTTACACATCTATGATGCTATTTTTCATCAAGACGACGTAAAACATATTCTAGTCAGACACGAACAAGCAGCAACGCATTCAGCCGATGCTTACGCACGCGCAACCGGCAAACCGGGCGTAGTACTGGTTACCTCTGGCCCTGGCGCAACAAATGCTGTCACCGGCATTGCAACCGCCTATATGGACTCGATCCCGATGATAATCCTATCAGGCCAAGTACCTTCGCCTGTGATTGGTAGCGATGCATTCCAAGAAGTTGATACGGTCGGCATAACCCGCCCGTGCGTCAAACATAACTTTTTAGTTAAAGACGTTCGCGACTTGGCGGAAACGATTAAAAAAGCATTTTATGTAGCGACTACCGGCAGACCTGGCCCTGTTTTGGTCGATATCCCAAAGGATATGACTGACCCGAATATCAAGGTAGAGTACAAATACCCTAAAAAAATCACTATGCGCTCTTACAACCCTGTGGTTGTAGGTCACAAAGGTCAGATTAAAAAAGCGGTCGATATTCTGCTAAACGCTCAACGCCCAATGATTTACGCTGGCGGCGGTGTGATTTTAGGCGAAGCTCATAAAGAACTAACCAAACTCACACACTTACTCGGCTACCCTATTACCCAAACTTTAATGGGCTTAGGCGGCTTCCCTGCAACCGACAAACAATTTGTTGGTATGTTGGGTATGCACGGCACCTACGAAGCTAATATGGGGATGCATGATAGTGATGTGATTCTTGCAGTTGGCGCTCGCTTTGATGATCGCGTGACAGGCAAACTCGCAGAGTTTTGCCCATACGCAAAAATCATTCATATCGACATTGACCCTTCTTCTATCTCTAAAACCGTCAAAGTTGACGTGCCGATTGTCGGCGAAGTCAAACCGGTTCTGGAGCAAATGATAGAGCTGATTAAAGAATCTGAGATCAAACCATCGAAAGCTGCACTAGCGGCGTGGTGGGAAAAAATTGAAAGCTGGCGTTCAGTCAATTGCTTGGATTATGACCGCTCAAGCACCCTGATCAAACCACAATACGTGGTTGAACAGCTTTACCAAGTCACCAAAGGTGATGCTTATGTCACATCTGACGTTGGTCAACACCAAATGTACGCGGCTCAGTATTACCATTTTGACAAACCACGTCGCTGGATTAACTCAGGCGGCTTAGGCACAATGGGCTTCGGCTTGCCTGCTGCAATTGGTGTAAAACTCGCATTCCCTGATAGCGATGTCGCTTGTATCACTGGCGAAGCCAGCATCCAGATGTGTATTCAAGAACTTTCAACCGCTTTGCAATACAACGCACCGGTTAAAATCATCAACTTGAATAACCGCTATATGGGCATGGTCAGACAGTGGCAAGAGTTTTCTTACAAAAGCCGCTATTCACAATCTTATATGGATACCATCCCTGAGTTTGTTAAACTGGCTGAAGCTTATGGTCACCTTGGGATGCGTATCGAACGTCCAGAAGATGTCAGAGGTGCTTTAGAAGAAGCCTTTGCAATCAAAGACCGAACCGTATTTCTTGATTTTATGACTGACCGTACCGAAAACGTTTATCCAATGATTGAAGCTGGCAAAGCGCATAACGACATGAAACTGCGAGTTGCAACCGGCACATCAACAGATAGGGAGCTGTCATAATGAGACACATTATTTCTATTCT
>CAIZCB010000512.1 GCA_903931355.1 uncultured Pseudomonadota bacterium | reverse complement strand
TATTAGAGGTAATGCAAATCGAAGGCTGGGATCCAGTGACATTGGAAATGTCAGAAGGTCTGCGGACTGTGTTAGAACAGGAAATCAATGACGCCTAACACGCCTGAGTTGAATTATTAACAGCTCGAAGCAATTCCCCGCTAAACAAAAACGAGGTACTAGGCAATCCATATAGCTTCCTCCACGCCTTGCAAATCATGATTTAACTGATTTTTCTGGCAAAATGGCGACAAGACTCACCCGCTAAGCGACTTAGAAAATTAGGACAGCCATGTCAGAACAGCCAATTTACCCAATTAATCCACAGATTGCCGCCTCAGCCCACATAAATGCAGAAAGCTATCAACAGCTTTATCAGCAATCAATTACCGATCCAGAAACGTTTTGGGCTGAACAAGCCGCAGCCTTTTTAGATTGGCAACAGCCTTGGCAGCAAGTGTTAGAACACGATTACCATAAAGGTGAAATCAGCTGGTTTAAAGGCGGACAATTAAATGTCAGCGTTAATTGTCTGGACAGACACCTTGCTCAACGCGGCGAGCAAATCGCGATTATTTGGGAAGGCGATGATCCACAGCAACAAAGCAGCCTGACTTACAATCAATTGCATCAACAAGTCTGCCAATTTGCCAATGTACTAAAAGCGCAAGGTGTGCAAAAAGGAGATCGGGTTTGTATTTATTTGCCGATGATTGCCGAGGCTGCGGTGGTGATTTTGGCTTGCACGCGGATTGGCGCGGTGCATTCGATTGTATTTGGCGGCTTTTCTGCCGATGCTTTACGAGACCGGATTATCGATGCCGATTGCAAAATCCTAATCTGCGCTGACGAAAGCTATCGCGGCGGTAAATTAGTGCCGTCTAAAATCAATGCCGACAAAGCCGCCGAGCAATGCCCTAACCTCACAACAGTAATTGTGATTAAACATAGCGGTCATGATGTGCCTTGGCATGAAAACCGTGACGTTTGTTATCACACCGCCATGCAAGCCGCCTCTAGCGACTGCCCAGCAGAAGCGATGGAAGCCGAAGATCCATTATTTATCCTGTATACCTCGGGCTCTACCGGCAAACCCAAAGGCGTTTTGCACACTACCGGCGGTTATTTGCTGTTTGCGGCGATGACCCATAAATATGTGTTTGATTACCAAGATGGCGACGTTTATTGGTGTACCGCTGATATTGGCTGGGTAACGGGGCATTCTTATGTGCTTTATGGGCCGCTGTGTAACGGCGCGACCACTTTGATGTTTGAAGGCGTACCCACCTACCCTGCTGCCGACCGATTTTGGCAAGTGATCGACAAACACCAAGTCAATATTTTCTACACCGCTCCCACCGCAATTCGCGCCTTAATGGCGCAAGGTAATGACTGGCTTAAAACCAGCCAACGCAGTTCATTACGGATTCTCGGCAGCGTCGGTGAACCGATTAATCCTGAAGCCTGGGAATGGTATTACCATCAAGTCGGCGAACAACGCTGCCCGATTGTCGATACTTGGTGGCAAACTGAAACGGGTGGGATTTTAATTACCCCGCTGCCCGGCGCAACCTCGCTAAAACCCGGCTCGGCCAGTTTGCCATTTTTCGGCGTCAATCCGGCGATTGTCGATAACGAAGGCAATTTGTTAGAAGGCGAAGCAGAAGGCATTTTAGTTTTAACTCATCCTTGGCCGGGGCAAGCGCGTAGTGTTTACGGCGACCATCCACGCTTTATCGAAACCTATTTCAAACCGTTTCCCGGCTATTACTTCGCCGGTGATGGCGCTCGGCGCGATAAAGACGGTTATTACTGGATTACCGGACGGGTGGACGATGTAATCAATGTTTCCGGCCACCGTTTAGGCACCGCTGAAATTGAAAGCGCTTTGGTATTGCATGATGACGTGGCTGAAGCGGCGGTAGTTGGCTTTCCCCATCCGATTAAAGGCCAAGGCATTTATGCTTATGTGACTTTGAATGTCGGCGTCAGCGGTGATGCTGAATTGAAAAAAGCCTTGGCGGAATTAATTAAAGCCGAAATCAGCGCCATCGCTTTGCCAGATGTAATCCAATGGGCGCCGAGCTTGCCGAAAACCCGCTCTGGAAAAATCATGCGGCGGATTTTGCGCAAAATTGCCGCGAATGAATTTGATCAGTTGGGCGATATTTCCACCTTAGCCGATCCATCGGTGGTGGAAGAGATTATTGCTAATCGCCAAGCAGTAAGCTGATGGCAATTAAATTAGCCTATCTCGGTGTCGTTTTGGTTTGGACTACCACGCCTTTAGCAATCAAATGGAGTAGTGAAGGCATCAGCTTTGTCATGGGCGTCACCGCGCGAATGTCGATTGGTGCGGCTTGTTTGCTGTTGTTGCTGTTAATCACCCGCCAAGCTATCCGCTTTAGCCGCCCTGCTTGCTGGACTTATCTGGCGGTCAGTGTGCAACTCTATCTGAGCATGATCATCACCTACTGGGCGGCGCAATTTATTCCATCGGGCTGGATGTCGGTGATTTTTGGTTTAAGTCCATTTATGACCGCGTTCATGGCAGCGGCAATCTTAAAAGAACGCAGTTTAGGCTGGTTAAAACTGGCGGCGTATAGTTTCGGTGTCGCGGGTTTGATGGTGATGTTTATGTCGGCTATGGCATTAAGCGAGCAGGCTTTAATTGGTGTGGCGGCGATGTTGTTATCGACTTTTATTCACGCTTTAAGCGCGGTGTGGGTAAAACGCATTGACGCACAGTTGCCAGCGATTCAACAAATCAGTGGCGGCATGTTGCTATCCTTGCCGCTGTATTGGGCGTCTTGGTACTGGCTGGATGGCGAAATTCCAGAGCAAATTCCTCAACAAACCTTATGGGCTGTGATTTACCTAGGCCTAATCGCCACCACTTTTGGTTTTGCGCTTTATTACTACGTGTTAAAGCATTTACCCGCCACCCAAGTTGCGATGATTAACCTGATGACACCAGTGTTATCGTTATGGCTGGGCTACACAGCTAATCAAGAACCGGTCAGTTTAAAAGTCATCATCGGCACAGGCTTGATTATGAGTGCTTTATTGATACATCAATGGGCAGAACGACGAGATAAGCGCACGCTATCGCAAGCAGGAAACATCTTGAGTAAATCAAGCTAATAATTTTTTAGTGCATTAAATAATGAAACAAAACCAAGAAATTAATAAAAACCCCGCCCACACCCCGATGATGCAGCAATACCTAGGCATCAAAGCGCAACATCCAGACACTTTGGTTTTTTACCGAATGGGCGATTTTTATGAGCTGTTTTTTGATGACGCCAAAAAAGCCGCGCAATTGCTGGACATCACTTTAACTGCTCGCGGTCATTCCGGTGGTCAGCCGATTCCGATGGCTGGCCTGCCTTACCATGCTGCTGAAAACTATATTGCTCGCTTATTAAAACAAGGCGAATCGATTGCGATTTGTGAGCAAATTGGTGATCCCGCTAAATCGAAAGGCCCAGTCGAACGGCAAGTGGTGCGAGTGGTAACGCCAGGTACGGTGACTGATGAAGCCTTGCTGGAAGATCGCAAAGACAATTTATTGGTGGCTTTGGCGGTATTTAGTAAAAGCTTTGGTTTAGCCTGTTTAGATTTAACCAGTGGCAAATTTGTTTTGCAGCAGTTGGACAGTGAAAACCAGCTATTAAGCGAAATCGAACGCCTGAATCCTGCCGAATTATTGTTCAGCGAAGATTTTGCATTACCGCCGTCAATCAAAGAACGCAAAGGTTTATGCCGCCGCCCACCGTGGCATTTTGATTTAGACAGTTGCCGTCAATTGATTCTCAAACAATTCAACAGCCACGATTTAAAAGGCTTTGGTTGCGAACATTTACCGGCGGCGATTTGCGCGGCGGGCTGTTTATTACAGTATTTGCGCGACACGCAACAAAGCGCCCTGCCCCATATTCAAGGCATTAGCGTTGAAGATTGTGACGATAGCATCAGCTTGGATGCCGCTAGTCGTCGTAATCTGGAGTTGGACAGCCATCCTAGCGGGCAAATGCAATTCACTTTATTGGGCGTATTAGATAAAACGATTACCGCAATGGGTAGTCGTTGCTTGCGGCGCTGGATACATCGACCGTTGCGCGATCATGCGGTGATTAAAGGTCGTTATGCTTGTGTTGCTAGTTTGCTGGAAAACCAAGGCTTTAATGACATCCAAACCAGTTTGCGCCAAGTCGGTGATATTGAGCGGATTAGTTCGCGGATTGCTTTAAAGTCGGCCAGACCACGCGATTTATTGGTTTTGCGGCATACCTTGGGCGCATTGCCTAGCTTACAAAACTTGTTAGCTGATAGTGACAATCCTCATCTGGAAGCCTTGCGCTCGCAATTGCGTGAACAGCCTGAGTTGTTATCGTTGTTACAACGGGCGATTGTCGATAATCCGCCGGTGTTGATTCGTGATGGCGGTGTGATTGCTGAGGGCTATCATCCTGAACTGGACGAGTTACGCAATCTCAGCCAAAACGCTGATCAGTTTTTGATTGATATGGAGCTACGCGAACGCCAAGCCACCGGCATCGCCACCCTTAAAGTTAACTACAATCGAGTGCACGGCTATTACATCGAAATTTCTAATACCCAAGCCGATAAAGTCCCAGTTCATTACAGCCGCAAACAAACTTTAAAAGGCGCAGAACGCTATATCACTGAAGAACTGAAAATCTTTGAAGACAAGGTGTTAAGCGCCCGTGACAAATCGCTGAGTTTTGAAAAGGCTTTGTATGATGATTTATTGAATCGTCTCGGTGACGCATTATTCGATTTACAGCAATGCGCCATCGCTTTAGCAGAATTAGATGTCTTGGTGAATTTTGCCGAACGAGCGGATAGCTTGAATTTATCGCAGCCGGTTTTAAATCAACAAACAGGCATTGAAATTGAAGCTGGTCGGCATTTGGTGGTGGAGCAATTATCCAGTCTGCCGTTTGTCGCCAACGATCTGAATTTTTCCAGTGAAAGACGAATGCTGGTGATTACCGGCCCGAACATGGGCGGTAAATCGACTTATATGCGCCAAGCGGCTTTGATTGTTTTACTCGCGCATATTGGCTGTTATGTGCCAGCCAAATCGTTGCGCTGTGGCCCTATCGATAAAATTTTTACCCGTATCGGCGCGTCTGATGATTTAGCCAGTGGTCGTTCGACTTTTATGGTCGAAATGTCGG
>CAIZCB010000511.1 GCA_903931355.1 uncultured Pseudomonadota bacterium | reverse complement strand
GCATAAATTTCCAACTGCGGCTTGGTGTCAATTTCGGCATCGCTGGATAACAGCAAATTGCGGTTATTCATTTCCGAATCGGTTTTCTGGGCATCTTCAGCCACTACCACCCGACCTTGAAACACCGCCCACGCTTTTTGATCCAACACACCTTTATAAAACTCACGACTAACACCATGCGGTTTTAAATGATTAATTCGGGTGTGATTATCAATATGCTGACGTTGCGCGGCCAGATACAAACCATTCAAACTACATTCGGAAGCAATATCCAAATCGCTGTGAATATCACTACGCGCCAACAAACTGCCAAAGGCAAAATTGTGATGGCTAAAACGACTGTCACGCGCTTGCTTGGCATAAGTGCCGCCAAAATGCTGGGCTTTGCTGGCCTCGGCTTGCAGCTTGTACCAAGTTAGATCGGCATTTTGTTCAACAAAACATTCGTTCACACAAGCGGTGAAATAGCTATCAACGCTGCCGACGAAAGTTTCGATAATTTCCGCTTCGGCTTGTTGATTAACCACCACCAACTGCCGCGTTGCCGCTAGTGCAGTCGATTCAGTCACCAAATGCAAAATCTGCAAAGGCTTGCTCAACACTTGTTTAGCCGCCACTTCCAGCCACAAACCATCCGCAAACCAAGCATTATTAAACGCCACCAAGCTATGCTCAGTTTCAGCAACCGCTTTGCCCAAATAATCAGCGACTTTAGCCGTTTGCTGTTGCAAAGCCTGCGCCAGACTTAACACTGTCACGCCAACCGGTAAATCAGCTAAATCCGATAATGCCGGTACAAAATGACCGTTGACCAATACCAACAACGCCGCATCAGCCACGCGGTATTCGGCCAATAAATCATCCGCTGCGGTTTGTAGCGCAGTCGGGGCAAACTGGGTTTTGCTTAACGCCGCCAGATTGGTGTAACGCCATTCTTCATCACGCAAACTCGGAAAGCCGTGATCGGCAAACGCCTGTAAGCCCGATTGTCTAAACTGCTGTAACCAAGCCAAGTCTTGTCCTGGCAAGCGTTCTGCCAGCGCCGGATAAGCCGCTAAATAGGCATCGTTACTCATCACACTTGTCCTTCTACCCAGCTATAACCTTTTTCTTCCAGCTCCAAAGCCAGCTCAGGGCCGCCGGATTTAACAATTCGACCATCCGCCAATACATGCACCACGTCGGGTTTGATGTAATCCAACAGGCGTTGATAATGGGTAATCATCAAAAATGAACGATTAGCCGCACGCAAAGAATTCACCCCTTCCGAAACAATCCGCAAAGCATCAATATCCAAGCCGGAATCGGTTTCATCCAAAATGCACAAATTCGGCTCCAACACTGCCGCTTGCAAAATCTCGTTGCGCTTTTTCTCACCGCCAGAAAAGCCTTCGTTGACCGCGCGATAGAGGAATTTTTCATCCATCTGTAACAGTTTCACTTTGTCTTTAACCAAAGTTAAAAAGTCCATCGCATCAACTTCTGGCAAACCTTTATGCTTACGCATCGCATTCAGGGCGGCTTTAAGTAAATAGATATTGCTGACGCCAGGAATTTCGACCGGATATTGAAACGCCAAAAACACCCCTTCACGAGCGCGGATTTCAGGATCCATGTCCAACAAGTCTTTACCGTTATAAGTCACACTGCCTTCGGTGACGGTATAACCCGATTTACCGGAAAGCACATGGGATAAAGTGCTTTTACCAGCACCGTTAGGGCCCATGATGGCATGGACTTCTCCCGGCGCGATGTCGAGGGTTAAGCCTTTAAGGATGGGTTTATCGCCTACGGAGGCGTGGAGGTTTTTTATGCTAAGCATCTATTTTGATTCCTTAAAATCGGATTTAACCTAATATTTTTAAATTCATTAATTATTACAATATATAAACAGCCATAGACTGATCAATGTTTCTGGTAATTAAGAAGTCATTTATCTGAAATAATAACTTTATCAGTTACTCCCCAACCAAAATTCATCAGGCAATTCAACATCGAAATCATCTGCGATTTTTATTTGCCCTTTGAACTGACCAAAATTACGTTCTTTATTACTTATTTTGTTATCTTTCGACAACGTTTCAGTAACTTTAACATTTTGTTGCGCGCAGTATTCTGGCGCTTGAAAATGAATTTTATGGTTCTCGCCAACATTAGTGTTTTTAACGCCCTGCATAACAAAAAATTACAGATTCATTTTTTAAAAATCACCGATAAGGAATATCTGAAACAGTCACTTCAAGGTTATCAAAACCTTTAACTCTAAGCCAATCCCTTAATTTCTCAGCCCGAAAATATTTATCTTTATTAGGACCAACAATTATCCTTTTAATCGGCAGTTTATTATCCGTATTCTTAATCAACTTGATATATGGGATTCCACCACTCCTTGTCTTTACTTTATCCTTAAAATCAGTTCGCTTTTTTTCAGATACATACATAGCAAATCTAAATTCCTTTTCTTCTTTAAAAGCATGATGCTTAAATGTAACCGCACAAAGTATATAGGCACCTAGACCTTGATAAACTAGGTCATCTGATGGCAGTTCAGAAGATTTAAAAAAATTATCTGCTAACGCCATTGCATACCTACTAAAACCATCAATATTGGAATGTTTAGCATAGTTACTATAAACGCACTCGGAAGGCAATGGCAGAACTGGAATTTCATCTTTTACGAGCATGAATTTTCCCATCAACAAATCCTTGTCAAATTCAATTGCATAACCACCATCTTGCCCATAAGCTCGCCACTGGCTTAAAAGTCCATTTCTTTTAATATAAGAATTATCGGCTATACAAAATGAGGCTATATAACAATCTCCTTCAAAAAACTTCGAATTTATTGTTTGGCAGCATATCTCAGCAAATTTCTCATACTCACTCAATGAGAAGGACTTTTTAAAATAGTTTTTAAGATCATCAACCACTCGATCAATCAAGCTGGCCTGACAAAAAGCCAATTCCATTGAGTCATTCAAAAACTTATAATGAGTTGCCCAAATATTCTGACTTTCAAGAATACCCATCAAGCCAGCATTATTAGTGTAATGAAACAGCGAATTACTGTTATTCGGATAATCAGACATATTTTATAAATCTATTTATTAAATATCACCTAGCATACAAGATGGGATAAACCAAATAATGCACATCAATCACGCTAACTTGACGCGCGCAACCTTACCCAACCGACCCTTCCAAACTAATCCCCAACAATGCCTGCGCTTCTACCGCGAACTCCATCGGCAACTCTTTAAATACTTCCTTACAAAAGCCATTCACAATCATTGATACCGCATCTTCAGCAGACAAGCCGCGTTGTTGGCAGAAGAATAATTGGTCTTCGCTGATTTTCGAGGTGGTGGCTTCGTGTTCGATTTGTGCGGACGGTTGTTTAACTTCGACATAAGGAAAAGTATGTGCGCCGCATTTGTCGCCAACTAATAAAGAGTCGCATTGGGTGTGGTTGCGAGCGTTTTCAGCGGATTTGGCGACTTTGACCAAACCGCGGTAGGTGTTTTGGGCGCGACCAGCGGAGATACCTTTTGAAACGATGGTGCTGCGGGTATTTTTGCCGATGTGGATCATTTTGGTGCCGGTGTCGGCTTGTTGCAGATTGTTGGTTAGGGCAACGGAATAGAACTCGCCGATGGAGTTATCGCCTAACAACACGCAACTTGGATATTTCCAAGTAATCGCCGAGCCGGTTTCAACTTGGGTCCATGAAACTTTGGAATTATGACCGCGACATTCGGCACGTTTGGTGACGAAGTTGTAAATCCCACCGACGCCGTCTTTGTCACCGGGGTACCAGTTTTGCACGGTGGAGTATTTAATGGTGGCGTTGTCTAAAGCCACTAATTCGACCACTGCGGCATGAAGCTGGTTTTCGTCACGCATTGGCGCGGTGCAGCCTTCTAAATAGGAAACGTGCGAGCCTTCGTCGGCAATAATCAGGGTACGTTCAAACTGGCCAGTGTTGGCGGCGTTGATGCGGAAGTAGGTGGATAATTCCATCGGGCAGCGCACACCTTTGGGGATGTAGACGAATGAGCCGTCGGTAAATACCGCTGAATTAAGTGCGGCGAAAAAGTTATCACCGACCGGCACTACCGAACCTAGGTATTGTTTAACCAATTCGGGGTATTCGTTAAGCGCTTCTGACATCGGGCAGAAAATCACCCCTGCATCTTTGAGTTTGCCTTTAAAGGTGGTGGCGACCGATACGCTGTCGAATACCGCATCGACGGCGATACCGGCGAGGCGTTCTTGTTCATCTAAAGGAATACCGAGTTTTTTGTAGGTATCCAATAATTCGGGATCGACTTCATCAAGGCTTTTTGGGCCGTCTTTTTTCGATTTTGGCGCGGAATAGTAGCTAATTGCTTGGTAGTCAATCGGCTCGATATTGAGCTGCGCCCAATCTGGCGATGGCATGGTTTGCCAATGACGAAAGGCTTTTAGGCGGTATTCGAGCATGAATTCTGGCTCGTTTTTGACTTTAGATAAGCGACGAATCACGTCTTCATCCAAACCGGGTGGAAAGGTGTCTACTTCCAGTTCGGTGACAAAGCCTTGTTTGTATTCTTGGCTGATGAGATTTTCGATTTCTTGTGCGCTGTTTGACATAGGCCTAAACGATTAACGGTATAAACGACTGACGGGAATGGTGATTTCGTGCGGCGGTTTGCTGGGCAAAATCATATCAGCCAAGGTGACGGATTCGAGGGCTTGCGAAACGCGTTGATTGATAACATGCCAGTTGCCTTGGATACGGCAACCGCTGGCTTGTTCGCAACCTTTGTGTGAAACGCTGCATTCGGTGAGGGCAATCGGGCCTTCTAAGGCACTGATGACGCTGGCGACGGTGATTCTATCGGGGGCTTTCGCTAAGCTGTAGCCGCCTTTGGCACCGCGTGTTGAAGCCAAGACTTGGGCTTTAACCAGAATTTTTAGGATTTTGCTGGCGGTAGGCTGAGCAATACCGGTGGCTTCGGCGATTTCCAAAGCGCCATGCAAGCGGTCGTTATCTTTCGCCATGTGGCTCAAGATTACGGTTGCATAATCGGTTAATTTGCTCAGTTTTAACATCAACTCCCCTCGGTAATGAGCACCATTTTAGTACCATTTAATTACCGAGTAAAGAGCTAGGTTTTTAAAGCCTAGTTTTGGCTAGGCTTTAGAGGTGGTTTTTACCAACGATTGGGATTAATCAACTCGCCAAAAGGAATGCCGCCGAGAATAAATTTCAGCATCCAAGCATCGGATGATTGCGTCCAGCCATGCCCTACCCCGACGTGAAAGCGATAGTTATCGACAGACACATCAGTGACTAGATAAGTGGTGTGACCTTGTTCGCGGCCAGGTGAAAAGCGGTTAAGGTCACCAAAGTCGGCGTAATGTTCGACACCAAAATGCACATTGTCCATCACTTGATGAGTGACTTTTAAACCCGGTGATAAAACCGGCATTTGACTGCGACCGGTTATATCTAGCTCCATATTGGGATTTAACGAAATTAACCAATCACCACTGTAATGGCCAATGATCGGGCGAATTTCCATGCCAACAGGCTGTTGTGAGTAACGCTTAGGCACCAAGCCAACTTCGATATTCAAGCCATAGAAAAACTCTGGATTATCCGCCTGCATAAACTTGATACGGCCTTTAGCGTAATCCGCATAACTACCGCCAGTTGAGGGGTTGATGCTCATCGGCAGATATAAACCCAATTCAATATAGCGAGTTAAGCCGTAAGAAAACTCACCGGTGAAAGCCAACATGCCATCAGGCGGCAGCTCACCTTCGTAAGCGGCTTGCTTGCGACCATTAATGACATAGTTGCTGTGCATTTCTAAGGCTAATTGACCAGGCTGGTTGATACTCATGTCATAGACTTGAATCTCGTCATAAGCATTAGCGTTGACGGCTTGCAATGCCAGCAAGATGGCGAATAAACACGGTTTAATTAGTTTTGTGATGGATTGACTCATAACGACGCTTTTTAAAAAAATCGGGGCGAAGTATAAATCAAGCAAACCAGTCAATGCAAATCATTCTCATTAACTTGAGTTTTTTATCATTTGCAGTTTTTCGTCGCGTTTCATAGCTTTTATTTGCGCTTCTCGCTGAGAAGCGGTGCTGCGATTGTGGCCATTTTCGACAAACACTAATTCAAGCGGCTGACAGCTACGAAAATATTTGGCACCTTTTTGGTTGGCGTGCTGCTGAAAGCGTCGCTCAACATCAGTAGTAATCCCCGTGTACAAACTGTTATCGCTGCAGAGAATCATGTAAACCGACCAATTCATAATTTATTGACGCAACTCCGCTACACCTTGATTGGCCAAGCTATCAGCACGTTCGTTACCCAAATCACCGGCATGACCTTTAACCCAAATCCACTCAATCTGATGTCTTTGAATTGCAGCATCCAAACGTCGCCATAAATCTTCATTTTTCACTGGCTGCTTCGCTGCGGTTTTCCAGCCACGAGCTTTCCAGTTATCCATCCATTCGGTAATACCTTGCAACACATATTTAGAATCAATATGCAGCACAATCTCGCATGATTGTTTTAACACTTCTAAGGCTTGGATTGCCGCCATTAACTCCATGCGGTTGTTAGTGGTTTCCAATTCGCCACCGCACATTTCCTTTTGATGTTCCTTATAACGCAGATACACACCCCAACCGCCAGGCCCAGGATTACCTTTACAAGCGCCATCGGTATAAATCACTACTTTTTCAGCCATGCTGATCCTCATGTTTATTTAATTCTAAAATCGCCCTCGCAGTGGCGACTTTGCTTTGCATTGGTTTAACGGGAGTTAATGGAATAATCGAATACTGGCGTTTTAATGCTTTAACCCCATAGGCTATCGAAAACAGCGCCGGCATTCCAAATTTGAATTTGCCATAAGTAATATCAAACGAATCAATCCCAAACTCAGCACTGGATAACACTTCGTAGTTCATCAACTTCAACCAATCCAAAGTTCGGGTTCTACTAATAAAGTGTGTATGCCAAGAATCAGCAAATTTTCTATCCCATAACGACTGCAAGCGCACCGAAACACTAAGCGGATTAAAGTTCAGCATCACCAACTCACCACCGGGTTTTAACACCCGATTCACTTCCCGCAGAGTTTGAAAGCGTTGTGCATCGAACTCTAATAAATGCGGCAGAATCACCAAATCCATCGACTCGGTTTGAATTGGCAAACTAAAGGCTTTGGCATTTATTTTTAAAGCTTTGGGACAACCCATGCCTTTGCCATCGACAATCACATAATTACTATATAAGGAGCAGTCAATAAAATCCGGCTCCCAATCAAGACCGCCAATTTGCAGTTGCTGCTGTTTACAACTCACCGTGATGGAACGCTTCAAATACTGAGCTTCCATAGTTTTCAATAACTTGCCTCTAGGGGTTTGGTACAAAGCAAATAAGAATTCTCTTTTCATCAACTGAGCCTAAAAGAAGGGGGATTGTTTGGTTTTTTGCCTAAGGCATGTTAGCATCGAGTTTTTTTATTTTAGCGAGTAAAGACAATGCCCCGCTCAATTTCTAAAAGATCGGTCCGACATCTGTCCTATCTACTACCTATTTTATTGGTAACAGGCTGTAGCCAAACCGCTCATAAAGACCAACTTTCTGACACCGGCAGCAGTAAATTTTCGGTATTCACCCGCGGCAACAATGATAAAAGCGAAAAACCAGCAATAAAAGAACATGCCACGATTTGGGATCGCATGTTATCGCTTTATGCTTTGCCTGAAACCGATAATGCCAGAATTGATCGCGAAATAAACTGGTATTTAAAAAACCCTGAATATTTGTCTCGCGTTCAACAACGCGCGGAACCTTATCTTTATTTCATCCTGAATGAAATTGAAGCTAAAAAAATCCCTGGCGAAATGGCTTTGCTACCAGTGATTGAAAGCGCCTTCAGACCGGATGCTCAATCACCCGCCCAAGCATCAGGCCTTTGGCAGTTTATCCCACCGACAGGTCGCCTTTACGGCTTAAAACAAAACAGCTGGTATGATGGTCGCCGCGACGTGGTTGAATCAACCCAAGCCGCCACTACCTTCTTAAAACAGCTTAGCGAAAGTTTTAATAATGACTGGTTGTTAGCACTGGCTTCTTACAATGCTGGCAAAGGCAACATCAAAAACGCAGTTGATAAAAACAACTATCGCGGCTTGCCGACTGATTTTTGGTCATTAGATTTAAACAACGAAACATCAACCTATGTACCGCGTTTATTGGCAATTGCCAAAATTTTTGCCAATCCGCAAAAATACAACGTCAATTTACATAAATTTCCAAACGAACCTTACTTTGAATTAGTCGACATTAAGTCACAAATCGACCTAGGTAAAGCGGCAGAAATGGCGCAAACCACCACCGACGATTTATTCAAACTCAATCCAGGCTTTAGCCGTTGGAGCACAGACCCAACCGGCCCACATCGCTTGTTAATTCCGGTCAATAAAGCCGATAGTTTTAAAGAAAAATTAGCTGACTTGCCGCAT
>CAIZCB010000510.1 GCA_903931355.1 uncultured Pseudomonadota bacterium | reverse complement strand
GCCAATAAATTACCTTCGATCCGCGCCGCTAAGCTTTTCACTGCATCATCATCAAACGACATCGTTTTTTTGGCCGCACGTCGTTGTAACCACGCCAACAAATCCGCGCCTTGCAACGGCCAAACTTGAATAATCGCCCCCACAGCATCCAAAGCTTGGAACCATTGTGACTTTTGCGCTGAAGCATCGAATTTAGCCGCGCTAATTAACAAAATCGTTTCAGCCGGAAGGTTTTGGCAATAGGCAATCAACGTTTTGCTGCCGTCTAATCCGGCCTTACCAGAAGGTAAGCGTAAATCAATCAGTTTTTTATCGGCAAAAATCGATAAAGAATCGGCTTCGGTGCTTAATTGCGGCCATTCGTTGCCAGTATCAATCGCAATCACTTCGCGAGTAGTGTAACCGGCTTGTTTAGCCGCTAATCGAATCTCATCAGCGGCCTCGCCAGTTTGTAGTGGTTCGTCGCCAGTGACCACGTAAACCGGCAACAGCGACTTTTTCAGCGCGGCCGCCAGTTGATCAACTTTAAGCCGCATGATTATTTTTTAATCTTCTCAACCGCAACATTGGCACGCGCCATTAACATCCGCGCCGCTTGTTTATAAATTTCTTTACGGATGATTTGCTCTTCGTTGGTTTTCGCTAAAACCGCGGTTTGGTCATTGAAATATTCACGAGCGATTTCAATTGTTTGTTCTTCCATCAACTCGTTTTCTTGATTGTCATAGAACTGAAACCGCAAATAATAGTTCAGTTCCGATTCACTGGATTTACCAGCAGAACCAATCGACAGAATCCGCGTTCTGATATCTTCTTTTAGCACCTTCACCACCAAACTAGCTTCGTTTGGTGAGGTTGTGATTTTGCCTTTTGCCGATTTGAGCATCCCTTGAATTTCGGTTTGCAACATACTGCTGGCACTAAACAGATAAATATTTTTTAGCGATTCCGGCATATCCACCGAACCACGCAAGTGATAACCACAAGCGCTTAACATCAGCCAAGTCACTAATAAAACACAGGCGCGGATTTGTCTCATGATGACTCTCAATTAAACAACGATATTAACTAGCTTTTGTGGCACGACAATCAACTTTTTAATCGGATTACCGTCGATGTAGCGTTTCACTTTTTCATCCGCTAACACCAAGGCTTCGATTTCAGTTTTAGAGGCAGTCGAAGCGACAGAAAACTTACCGCGCAATTTACCGTTAACCTGCACCACCATTTCAATCGCGTCTTGAACCAACGCGGATTCATCGAGCAGCGGCCAAGCGGCAGTGACGATGTCATCATTGTGGCCTAATTCATTCCACAACTGCTGACAAGCATGAGGAATAATCGGTGACAGCATCAAAACAATGCTTTCCAAGGCTTCTTGACGCACCGCACGACCATTAGCTGAATCATCCTCAAATTTGTTCAAGGCATTAATCAGCTCCATATTGGCGGCAATCGCTGTATTAAAGGTATGACGACGCGCCATATCATCAGTGACTTTTTGCAAAGCTTGATGCAATTGACGACGCAAGGCTTTTTGGCCGTCGTTTAACGCAGCAACGTCCAAGGCTTGTTCTGGCAACCCAGCTTCAACATGCAAGAACACCTGACGCCACAAGCGCTTCAAGAACCGCGAAGCCCCTTCTACGCCAGCATCATTCCATTCCAATGATTGCTCTGGCGGTGAAGTAAACATGGTGTACAGACGTACCGTGTCAGCACCGTATTTATCAATCAACACTTGTGGATCAACGCCATTGTTTTTCGACTTAGACATTTTTTCCACCGCACCGACAGTCACTGTCGAGCCATCGGCTAACGATTTAGCGGCAATGATTTTGCCCTTGGCATCGCGTTCGACATCAATTTGGGTCAGGTTGAAATATTTTTTATGGCCGTTTTCTTCGGTTTGATAAAAGGTTTCTGCAACCACCATGCCTTGAGTCAACAAATTCTTGAACGGCTCATCACAAGCCACCAAGCCTTCATCACGCATTAATTTGGTGAAAAAACGTGCATACAATAAATGCAAAATCGCGTGTTCAATACCGCCAATATAATGATCAACAGGCAGCCAATAACTAGCGCGTTGATCCAACATTGAAGTGGAAGCATCGTTGCTGGCATAACGAGCGAAATACCAAGAGGATTCCATAAAGGTATCGAAAGTATCGGTTTCGCGACGTGCCGCTTTGCCGCAGCTTGGGCAATCGGCATGAGGAAAAGTAGGATGTGCAGCTAATGGCGATTGTGAACCATCTAACACCACATCGCGTGGCAATGTCACCGGCAATTGGCTATCTGGAACCGGCACAGTGCCGCAATCGTCGCAATAAATCACCGGAATCGGAGCGCCCCAATAACGCTGACGCGATACGCCCCAATCACGCAAACGGAAATTGGTTTTGCGTTCGCCTTTGCCTTGCTCAGACAAGGTTTTCGCAATCGCATCAAAGGCTTGGCTAAAGTTTAAACCATCAAACTGCGCCGAATTTTTCAACACACCTTTGTCGGTAAAGGCTTTTTCAGCAATCTCATCATTGGCGCCATCAACAGCGGCAATCACAGCCTTAATCGCAATGCCGTATTTTTTAGCGAATTCATAATCGCGCTGATCGTGAGCTGGCACCGACATCACCGCCCCTGTGCCGTAATTCATCAACACAAAGTTAGCAATCCAAACCGGCACTAATTCGCCTGTCAAAGGATGCACGGCTTGGTAACCGGAATCGATACCGCGTTTTTCCATGGTTTCCATTGCCGCTTCCGAAGTTTCCATCAGCTTGCAAGATTCAAGGAACGCAGCCACATCAGCATTGCTTTCAGCAGCTTTTAAAGCCACCGGATGTTCAGCGGCGATAGCGACATAGGTCACGCCCATGACGGTATCAGGACGCGTGGTGTAAATACGGACTGGCGCATCAAAACCCGCCACCGCAAAATCCATTTCCACACCTTCCGAGCGACCAATCCAGTTCGCTTGCATGGTGCGAACCTGCTCAGGCCAGCCTGGCAAACTGTCTAATGACGTTAATAACTCATCAGCATAAGCGGTGATTTTTAAAAACCACTGCGAAATTTCTTTTTTCTCAACTTGGGTGTCACAGCGCCAGCAACAACCATCAATCACCTGTTCATTGGCTAAAACGGTTTGATCATGTGGACACCAGTTAACCGGCGCGGTTTTTTTGTAAACCAAGCCTTTTTCCAGCAAGCGTAAGAAAAACCATTGTTCCCAACGGTAATAATCAGGATCACAAGTCGCCAGTTCGCGGCTCCAGTCGTAACCAAAGCCCAAGCGTTTCAACTGCTCGCGCATGTAATCGATATTGGAATAAGTCCAATCGGCAGGATGTACACCATTTTGCATCGCCGCATTTTCAGCCGGTAAACCAAACGCATCCCAACCCATAGG
>CAIZCB010000509.1 GCA_903931355.1 uncultured Pseudomonadota bacterium | reverse complement strand
AACAATTACGGATTAATTATGTGTTTTAGTGCCAATATGTCTTTAGGTCTGGGAGTTGCCGGCCTTATCGCATCTAGCATCACTTATCTTGATAAAAACGAACCATTTTGGGTTCGGGTCGCCAGAGCTTATGCCATTTTCCATTTTTCCTTGATGGAGTTGATTCAATATTTCGCTTATCCGGTTGCCGACCAATGCGGCTACGGCACCAATTTATTTCTCAGCGAACTCTCGACTTACCATATTTGCTTACAGGCGTTTGCAATTATGCCGGCTCTCGCCACCTACTCGACTGATGCAAATGCGCTGAAAAAAGCCACTTGGGTCGGCGGAGTTTTAAGCGGCTTATTCATTATCTGTAGCTTTCTGCCCAAGGAATGGCAATTATTCGGCCATGATGCCAACTTTATTGGCGACAAAGTGGCTTGCTTATTCATGGGCATTTACCACATCGGCTACGCTATCCCCAGCGCCTTTGGCTTATTTGTAACTCACGGCTCATTGTTTGGCTTAGCGCTAAGTGGTTTTGTCTGGAAAAACAACTGGCGAATTGCCTCTTACCATTTTGTGATGGCGATTTTCACCTTATTTGTACCGCAATGGTTCTTTGGGGTTAGTACCGGTGAAGCGGCGGCGATGTATTGTTTTTACTCGATTCCGATTACCGCAAGTTTTATGCCGATTTTTAAAGGGATTTTTACGCCGAAACAGGGATTGGCTTTGGCTTAACTGTTCGAGCTGTAGGCACGAATAAGCGTAGCGTTTCGGGCGAAGACTTATTAAAACTTGTAAGCCTTCGCAGGCAACGCTGTGCTTATGCGGGCCTACTTAATCTTGGCTTTCCCAAGGATTAACGATCTGCACGCCTGTCATGGCAAAATCAGCCACATTACGAGTAACAACCACCATGCTATACACTAAAGCGGTTGCAGCAATCAAAGCATCACGCTCGGCTCGTGGGTCAGGGACATGAAGTTTGGCGCAGCATTGAGCCACCGCCATATCGACAGGCAATACTCGCTCAGAAAATACAGGAATAACTTGTTGATTTAACCATTTTCTAAGCTGAGCACCTTGAACAGCATCACGACGCTCAACCAGTAATACACCGGTTTCCAGTTCTAAAATACTAATTGCCGATAAGAACATTTGGCTAACCGGAATCCGAGCGGCCCAAGCTAAGACATTTGCATCAGCTTTAGCAGTCTTGGCTTTGCGTAATTCAGAAATGACATTGGTATCTAAAACATACATCAGCTTAAATCCACTGGATGAAACAGGCGCTCTGCACGAGGCGCTTCAAACTCAATCAGTTCGGCTTCAGCCATTGCTAACAAATCAATAACGCTGACCTGCTCGCCACTCAGTTTTTGATAATCGTTGATAGTTAACAACACATGGGCTGGACGACCACGATCAGTAATAAACACAGGGCCATTTTTAGCCGCTTGCTTTGCTCTGCCAGTATCATGGTTAAATTCGCGGCTGGATAATGTAGTAATCGACATAGGAATCACCTCAAGCAAGACAATGTAGCAACATTACTACAATAATATTGGCTGAGCAATTTTCGACATAAAAAAACCGGCCTGAGCCGGGTTT
>CAIZCB010000508.1 GCA_903931355.1 uncultured Pseudomonadota bacterium | reverse complement strand
CTCCAATCTGCTCCGCAGCGCCTAAATAGGGTGCAATACTGATTTTTACCCGAGGTGCTTGTTGTTTAACCGGCTCGATTTCAGCTGGAATATCAGCGGTGACATGGCGGCCAGCGGATAAAAAATAGGGCATAACGACAATTTCAGTTGCACCGTTAGCGATTAATGCCTGTAAGCCTTCGGGAATCGATGGTTCAGCCAGCTCCAGAAATGCACAGCTGATTTCGACAAAAGGATTATCCAGTTGCTTGAGTTGTTGGCATAAAGTTCTAACTTCGTCATTCGATGCCGCACGGCGACTGCCGTGAGCGACGACCAATAAATGTTTCATAATTTAATCTATATCGATGTGGATTTCGTTACGGCGCAAGGCAGGTATTGTCCAAGGTGGATCGTAAGCGGCAGAGCGGGCGATTGATAACGGAGTGTACTGGTTTGCTTTTAGCCATGACAATAATTGTTGGCTTTTGTCTGTTATACGTTCAGCGTTTAAAGAACCTGAATAAACTAAAACCGCGACTTTCTTACTGGGAATTTGCTTAATCACAACCATTGGATCGAGTGGTTCTGGTAGTGTTGCCAAGCTGTATTCAGCGGGCATCACAAAGGCCATTGACCATTTTTGGTTAGTTTTTTGTTGAATAACAGGAGCGGTCATGGCGATTTTTTCACTGACTGCCTCTCTGTAAACCGGTGAAGTCATCGGTATTTGTTGTTTTTGGATATTTCTGCCGAAAATATAGCCAGCTAAACGATTAAATCCGATGCTGCCAGAGTTATTGTAGTCACCGTCAATTTCAGTTTCAGCAATTATCAACTCTTTATAATTGCGAATTTCAACCTCATCTTGTCGAAAAATCACTTCATAAGCTGCTTGTTCGGTATTGCGTATGCCAACCATTGAGCATCCTGCTAAAAATAAACTGTTTAAAAATAAAGCGAGTTTTTTCATTGCTAGTGTTTGGATTAATTGAATCTAGTATGCCGTGAAATTTTTTTTGCGGTAGATTACGACGCTTGTTGTTACTTGATGTGATTATGAACCCAAAATCTGAATTTAAGCCAGCTTGGTGGCTAAACAGCTGTCATTTACAGACCATTTATCCTGCTTTGTTTCGACAAGTTGTTGCCCTGCAATTGATTCAACGCCAACGCTTAACCACCCCAGACGGCGATTTTCTCGATCTTGATTGGTGCGAATTGCCTAACAAACCATTGGTGATATTGCTGCATGGTTTGGCGGGTAGTTCAAACTCTGGCTATATCAAAGGTTTGCAACGGGCTTTACTCGATGTCGATTTTGCCAGTGTTGCGGTGAATTTTCGTGGTTGTAGCGGTGAATTAAATCTTCGAGCCCGTAGTTATCATTCTGGCGAAACTGAGGATATTGATTTTGTGTATCAAAGCTTGCGTCAACGATTTCCGCACAGGCCAATGATGGCGGTGGGTTTTTCCTTGGGCGGTAATGTGCTGTTGAAATGGTTGGGCGAGCAGGGCGATAAATCCGGCTTGTTGGCAGCAGTGGCGGTTTCGGTGCCGTTTCAGTTAAATCTATGTGCTACTCGGTTGGATAATGGTTTTTCCAAGCTGTATCGGGATTATCTATTACGCGAGCTAAAGCAATACATCATCAATAAACAGCGCCATTTAGATAAACTGGGTTTGCATCACGAAGCTGAAAAACTTAAACAGTTAGGCGATCTCAAAAAAGTTCGATCTTTTTGGCAATATGATCATCAAGTGGTGGCGCAATTACATGGTTTTGCCGATGCCACCGATTATTATCAACGCTCAAGCGCCAAACAATTTTTAAGCTCAATCAGCATTCCAACCTTATTGATCCAAGCTGCTGATGATCCGTTTATGACCGCTGATGTGGCTCCCAATCCAGCGCAATTACCAAGCAATCTACAATTGGAACTGTGCAAAAACGGTGGTCATGTTGGTTTTGTCTCCAGCAAACAGCGATTGGGTGCTGATTATTGGTTAGACCAACGAATTCCAAGCTTTTTAGCCCAAGCAATTCAATGAATTGTTAATGGTATTTTTGCTGTTTCGTGAATGTTACAATCCGTGGCTTTTTAACCACGCCATTACTCAGGATGTCTGTGGAAGCCCAACTACAAAACGCCTCAACCCACCAAGCCCCATCAAGGCTGCGTGAAATTCCTTATAACTACACCTCGTTTTCTGATCGCGAAATCGTGATTCGTCTGTTAGGCGAAGCGCATTGGCAGACTCTGGATTCCTTGCGGGATGAAAAAATCACCGGTCGTTCGGCGCGGATGCTTTACGAAGTACTGGGCGATATTTGGGCGGTGCAGCGTAATCCGTACCTAGAAGACGATTTACTGGATAACCGCAAACGTCGCCGCGCCTTGCTAGATGCATTGCGTCATCGTTTACAGCAGATGAAAAATCGTCATGCTGAGTTGAAAAATGAAGATTCTGAACGCGCAGATCGGGTGGCTTTGTTAATTGAAGCGGCTTATCAAGCTGTTGATGCCTTTGAAGCGCATTTTGATCGTACTCGTGACATGCGCCGTAAAACCTTGGCGCTGTTATCCAAACACACCCGTAAAGACAATATTTGCTTTGATGGCTTTGCGCGGGTTTCTCACGTCACTGATGCTACCGATTGGCGGGTTGAATATCCGTTTGTAGTGTTGTATCCAAGCACTGAGTTGGAAGTCGGGCATTTGGTGCGTGATTGCATCAAGCTGGGTTTAACCATTATTCCTCGCGGCGGCGGTACTGGTTATACCGGTGGCGCAGTGCCATTAACGCCGTATTCGGCGGTCATCAATACCGAAAAATTAATCCAGATTGGTCGGGTTGATTATCAAAGTAGCTTGCCAGGTGTTGAGCAAACTTATGCCACCATTGACACCGGTGCTGGCGTAGTGACGCGGCGGGTGATGGATGTCGCTGATAACGCTGGTTTAGTGTTTGCCTGTGACCCAACATCGGCAGATGCTTCTTGTATCGGCGGCAATATCGCCATGAATGCCGGTGGTAAAAAAGCGGTGTTGTGGGGTACTGCGCTGGATAACTTAGTGTCATGGCGGATGGTGACGCCGGATGGTAATTGGCTGGAAGTCGAACGCTTTAACCACAATCTCGGCAAAATCCACGATCAAGCCGAAGTGACATTTACCCTGAAACGCTTTGCTGCCGATGGCAAAAGTTTGTTGGGTGAAGAAAGCTTAACCATTCCAGGCAGTCAGTTCCGCAAAGGCGAATTAGGCAAAGATGTTACCGACAAGTTTTTAGGCGGTTTGCCGGCGATTCAAAAAGAAGGTTGTGACGGCATCATCACTTCGGCGCGTTGGATTCTGCACAAAATGCCACCGCATACCCGCACGGTTTGTTTAGAGTTTTTCGGTCAAGTCCGCGAGGCGGTGCCAGCGATTGTCGAAATTCGCGATTATTTGGCCAATTTGCCGAAAAATGGCGATGCTCGGGTGATGTTGGCGGGGCTTGAGCATCTTGATGAGCGTTACGTGAAAGCGGTCGGTTATGCGACCAAAGCCAAGCGTCACGGTCGCCCGAAAATGGTGTTAATCGGTGATATTGTCGGCGATGATGAAAACCAAGTGGCTTTAGCCGCCTCGGAAGTGGTGCGTTTATGTAACGCCCGTAGTGCGGAAGGTTTTATTGCCGTTAGCCCTGAAACCCGCAAAAAATTCTGGCTGGATCGGGCTAGAACCGCCGCGATTGCCAAACACACCAACGCTTTCAAAATCAATGAAGACGTGGTGATTCCATTGCCGCGAATGGGTGATTATTGCGATGGCATTGAGCGGATCAATATCGAACTGTCGTTACAGAACAAACTGCGTTTATGTGATGCGCTGAGTCAATTGTTAAACGGCGATTTGCCGCTGCGTACTTATGAAGAAGGTTTTAACAGCGTTGAATTAATCGGCGACCGTCGTGCTCGGGGTTTGGAGCGTGTTGAAGAAGTGCGCCAACGCTGGCAGTGGTTGTACGACAATTTGGATTTGCCGCTGGCGCAAGCTGAGGCGGGGTTTGAGCAACGTGGGATAGTGGTCAGTGAATTAAGCAATCGTGCTGATCAGCCAAGCTTATTTCACCGAATCCAAGATCATTCGTTACGAGTTTCATGGAAACAAGAGTTATTGCCGCGCTTAAAAGAAATTTTTGAAGGCGATAATTTCCGGCCAGTGATTGAGCGGATTGAAGCAGTGCATAAAGAAGTGTTGCGCGGTCGGGTGTTTGTTGCGCTACATATGCACGCAGGCGATGGCAATGTGCATACCAATTTGCCGGTCAATTCCGATCATTACGATATGCTGCAAGAAGCCAACCAAGCGGTAGCGCGGATTATGGTGTTGGCGCGTTCTTTAGGTGGGGTAATTTCCGGTGAACACGGGATTGGCATCACCAAATACGAGTTCTTGACGCCGGAAGAATTAGCTAGTTTCCATGCTTATAAAAATCAAGTTGATCCAGAAGGCCGTTTCAATCGCGGTAAGTTGATGCCCGGTGCTGATTTACGCGCGGCTTACACCACCTCGTTTAGCTTGATGGGCTTTGAATCCTTAATCATGCAGCAAAGCGATATTGGCGCGATTGCCGATTCGGTGAAAGATTGTCTGCGTTGCGGCAAATGTAAGCCAGTGTGTTCGACCCATGTGCCACGCGCCAATTTGCTGTATTCACCGCGCAATAAAATTCTCGCCACGTCTTTGTTGATTGAAGCATTTTTATACGAAGAGCAAACTCGGCGCGGGATTTCCATTCACCATTGGCAAGAATTTGAAGACGTCGCCGATCATTGCACGGTTTGTCATAAATGCTTCAACCCGTGTCCGGTAGACATTGATTTTGGCGATGTGTCGATGAATATGCGTAATTTATTACGCAAAATGGGCAAGCAAAGCTTTAATCCGGTCAAAACCGCCGCTATTGCCTTTTTAACCGCCAGCCATCCGAATACCGTGAAGTTAATGCGGACGCTGATGATCCGTTGGGCCTACAAGGGGCAACGCTTAGCCAGTTTCTTCTTGAAACCTTGGAGCAAAGGCCAGTTAAAACAGCCGCCGTCATCGACTGGTAAACCGCCAGTGCGTGAACAGGTGATTCAATTTGTGAATCGCAAAATGCCTAATAACGTGCCGAAAAAGACCGCGCGCGCTTTGTTGGATATTGAAGATGATCAAATCGTGCCGATTATTCGCGATCCGTTAAAAACGCGTACCGATTCGGAAGCGGTGTTTTATTTCCCTGGTTGTGGTTCAGAGCGTTTGTTCTCACAAGTGGGTTTAGCAACTCAAGCCATGTTGTTTGAGATTGGCGTACAAACCGTGTTGCCGCCGGGTTATTTGTGTTGCGGTTATCCGCAGCGTGCGGCAGGGCAGTTTGATAAGGCGCAGAAAATCACCACCGATAACCGCGTGTTATTCCACCGTTTGGCTAATACCTTGAATTATCTGGATATTAAAACCGTGGTGGTTAGTTGTGGCACTTGTTTGGATCAATTGTTTGATTACGAATTTGAGAAGATTTTCCCTGGCTGTCGCTTAATCGATATTCACGAATATCTGCTGGAAAAAGGCGTCAAACTGGATGGCATTGATGGTACTCGTTATCTGTATCACGACCCTTGCCATAGTCCGTTAAAACAGCAAGAGCCGATGAAAACCGTCAATGCCTTAATGGGTTCGACGGTGAATAAATCTGAGCGTTGCTGTGGCGAGTCCGGCACTTTGGCGGTAGCGCGGCCTGATATTTCCAACCAAGTGCGTTTCCGTAAAGCTGAAGAATTGCAAGCCGATGCAGCGAAATTGCGGAGTGAAAATTACGATG
>CAIZCB010000507.1 GCA_903931355.1 uncultured Pseudomonadota bacterium | reverse complement strand
GTGTTATTAGGTTTTGGTTTTTTATATTTTGCGATTCAAATGATGCGCAAAAAAGACAACAAAACCGCCATGCGCACTTTCGCCTATTCGATTATTTACCTGATGCTAATTTTTGCGGCGTTGTTAATCGACCATTACTTTAAAATTTCGCTGACATGAGCCTAACTTCTACCGAACATCCCTTTGCTGAATTCATCAAAATCCTTGGCAAAGGCAAAAAAGGTTCCCGCGACCTAACCCAAGACGAAGCCTACCGAGCCATGCAAATGATCCTTGCCGATCAAGTGCAAGAGATTCAATTAGGCGCATTCTTAATGTTGATGCGGATTAAAGAAGAAACCCGCGAAGAATTAGCAGGCTTTGTAGAAGCGGCTCGTGACAGCATTGGTTGCAACAATCGGCCGACATTAGCTGACTTAGACTGGTCATCTTACGCAGGCAAACGCCGGCATTTACCTTGGTTTTTGCTTTCGACTTTGTTACTCGCTGAAAACGGCATCAAAGTCTTTATGCACGGAGCTGGCGGCCATACCGAAGGTCGGCTTTATACCGAAAAAGCTTTAGAAACCCTGAAAATCAGCCCAGCCAATTCGATTGCCGAAGCAGAGCAACAATTAGCAGCAACTAATTTCAGCTATTTATCGTTACAACACATTTGCTCACCGCTATACGAAATGATCAATTTACGGCCAGTGATGGGCTTGCGTTCACCTGTGCATACTTTGGTGAGATTGCTGAATCCATTTAATGCCCAACACAGCATTCAAGGAATTTTTCACCCCAGTTACCGCCAAGTTCATCAAAACGCAGCGCTATTGCTCAATCAACCGCACATGGCAGTTTTAAAGGGCGAAGGCGGCGAAACCGAGCGCAATCCTGATGTCGAATGTTTGGTACAAAGCGTTCACAACGGCGAATTGATTGACGAAACGTGGCCAGCTTTATTTGCCCGCCGACACATGAAAGCCGAACAATTAGATCCTCAACAACTAATCCAAGTTTGGCAAGGCGAAGTGGACGATGAATTTGCCCAAGCAACCGTGATTGGCACTGCCGCAATTGCCTTGCAATTACTCGGCAAAGCCGAAAGCCAGCAACAAGCGCATCAGTTAGCGGAACAATTTTGGCTTAACCGTAATCTAAACCGCTTTAGCTAATCTCAATAAAACCTCACAGGTGGAGCAGGCTTCATGCAACGACTTTTCATCATTATTAGTTTGATTTTTTTATCGGCTTGCGCCAGTACGCCACCAAAACATCCAGACAATATTTGCCAAATTTTTGATGAAAAAGATGATTGGTACGAAGCAGCCGTCAGCACAGAAAAACGTTGGGGCGTTCCAATTCCTGTACAAATGGCGATTATTTACCAAGAATCCAGCTTCGTCGCTACAGCCGAACCGCCACGACCGTTAATTTTGGGCTTTATCCCTTGGTTTCGCTCCAGTAGCGCCTATGGTTATCCGCAAGCTCAAAACGGCACTTGGAAAGAATATCAACAAAAAACCGGCCACTGGTTTGCTGATCGCACTGATTTCTCTGACAGCTGTGATTTCATTGGCTGGTATTGCACGATCAGTAACAAAAAACTAGGACTCCCCAAAACCGATACTCATAATCTTTATCTGGCCTACCACGAAGGTCATGGCGGTTTTCAACGCAATAGTCATTCGCATAAACAATGGTTATTGACCACTGCCCAAAAAGTCCAAAATCGCGCCCGTCGCTACGAAACCCAATTAGCCGCTTGCCGACCAAAGCTTGAGGCTAGAAACTAATCAATTTTTTATCCATCTCAACTTAACTAGGGAGAATCCGTGAAATCATCGCAATACGCTCTAATCGCCATTGTTATCGCTGTTATTATCGGCGCTGGCGTTTTTTATCTTAAAAACAAAACCCTTAACTCAGACAATTCAGGTGAAGATACCGTGACCCAAGTAAGCAACGCAGACAATAAAGCCATGGGCGAAGCCTTTTTAGCTGAAAACGGCAAAATGGAAGGTGTTATTACCACCGCCAGCGGCTTGCAATACCAAGTGATTACCGAAGGCACTGGCGCATCACCAAACGCTACTTCAAACGTCACCGTTCATTACGAAGGCACCACAATTGACGGCAAAGTATTCGACAGCTCTTACAAACGTGGCGAGCCAATTACTTTTGGTCTAAACCGCGTGATCGCAGGCTGGACTGAAGGTTTGCAACTGATGAAAGAAGGCGGCAAAGCCAGATTGTTCATCCCTTCTAACTTAGCTTACGGCGAACGCCATGCTGGCCCAAGCATTGGCCCTAACTCAACTTTGATTTTTGATGTTGAGTTAATTAAAGTTCAGTAATCTGAATTAAAAGCAGCTGATCGGTGATTAGCTGCTTCATCATCCCGAGGTAAAAAGATGCTTATTAGCCAAGAGATTTACCAACAAATCAGCCAACTACCCGCTTTAGAAAAATTACAACTGGCTGAACAATTACTTGCAGACCTAGACACGCCCAATCCAGAAATCGATAAAATTTGGACGACAGAAGCTGAAAAACGATTGTCGGCCTATCGATCCGGCCTGCTATCAAGTGTTGATTACGAAACGGTCATGCAAAAGTATCGATGAAAATTAAATTTCTCGATTATGCCGTTAAAGAATTAGACGATACTTTTGAATGGTATGAAGCACAACAGAAAAACCTCGGCACTCAGTTTTTGCGCGAATTTGATACCGCCACCAAACGCATTTGTGCTTATCCAACCGCTTACGCCGTTTTATCAGGAAATATCCGTCGTAGCTTAATCAAACGCTTTCCCTATGGCGTACTTTACGCTATCGAAGACCAAACCATAATTATCGTTGCCATCGCGCATTTACACCGCCAACCGAATTACTGGCTGGATAGATTAAAACTACCTAGCTAACAAATAATCCCCGACACAAGCAAACAAATTGCTATCCTAGGCGGCCACACAGAACACAGTCGCACACTATGACCAGCTACCAACTCTTTGCCACCACGCCCAAAGCAATGGAAGGCATCCTCGCCACCGAACTTGAGTCGCTCGGCGCACAACAAATTCAACATAAAATGGCCGGTGTCGCTTTTAAAGGCGATTTGGCAATGGCTTATAAAGCCTGTCTTTGGTCACGTACCGCCAATCGAATTCTATTATTGTTGGGCAGTTTTGAAGTCAAATCCCAACAAGACTTATACAACGGTGTTCAAAAAATCAATTGGTTTGATCATCTCAAACCCGACGACAGCCTAGCTGTATCGTTCAGTTCCAAAAATAATCCGGCGATTAACAACACCCACTTTGGTGCGCTAAAAGTGAAAGACGCCATCGTCGATCAAATGCGGACCAAATTTAACAAACGCCCCAATATCGATACCGAACGCCCTAGCATTCGCGTCAACGTCTATTTACACAATGAAACCGCGCAAATCAGCTTGGACTTGTCTGGTGAAAGTTTACATCGACGCGGCTACCGCGACATCAGTATCGCCGCGCCAATTAAAGAAAACCTAGCAGCGGCGATTTTGTTACGCAGCGGCTGGCCAAAAATTGCAGCACAAGGCGGTTCTTTACTTGATCCGATGTGCGGCTCCGGCACCATGTTATTAGAAGGCGCGATGATTGCCGCTGACTATGCACCGGGTTTACTGCGCGAGTATTACGGCTTTTTAGGCTGGAAAAAACACGATGCAGCTTTATGGCAAAGCCTGTTGGACGATGCCAAACAACGTCGCGATATTGGCATTAGCAAATTACCGCCGATTGTTGGCTTCGACCAAGATCGCCGCACAGTCGTCGCCGCAGTACAACACGTCGAAAACGCCGGTTTACAAGGCAAAATCCACATCGAAAAACGCGACATTAACGATGCTGCCGCTGCCGAAAGCTGGCCTAAAGGTTTAATTGCTTGTAACCCGCCTTATGGTGAGCGTCTAGGTGACGAAGCCGAAACCGCAGAACTTTACCGACGTTTTGGCGAGATTCTGAAAAACCGTTTCGTTGGCTGGCAAGCGACGATGATTATCAGCAATCCTGAGTTGGGTTTTAGATTAGGTGTGCGTTCGCAAAAACCAATCACCTTATTTAATGGCGCATTGGAATGTAAATTGCTGCGTTTTAACTTAGAAGAACCCGGCTTTTTTGAGCCTAAAGCTAAATCCCAAGAAGAGCGTTTAGAGCAAATTAGCCGCCGTAGCGAAGCTGAACAACCGGATTCTCAAGCTGAAATGTTTGGCAATCGCTTGCGAAAAAATCTCAAAAAACTCAGCAAATGGGCTAAACAAAATCAAGTTAATTGCTACCGAGTTTACGATGCTGACTTACCCGAATACGCTGTGGCAGTGGATATTTATCAAGGTGAACAAACTTGGGTCAATGTTCAAGAATACGAATCACCAAAAACCATCGATCCACACAAAGCTAATCAACGCTTAGCCAGCGCGATGGCAGAAATCCCCAAAGTATTGGGCATTCCGCGTGAGCAAGTGTTTTTAAAAATTCGTCGTAAACAAAAAAACACCGACCAATACGAGAAACAAGGCGATTCTGGACGTTTTCATATCATTGAAGAAGGCGGCTGTAAGTTTTGGGTCAATTTTGAAGATTATCTCGACACGGGCATCTTTCTTGACCACCGGCCAATTCGTTTGACCATTCAACAACAGGCTAAAGGCAAGCGCTTTTTGAATTTGTTTGCCTACACCGGTAGCGCCAGCGTTCATGCTGCTATCGGTGGCGCAATCTCCAGCGTCACCGTCGATATGTCCAACACTTATTTAGATTGGGCTAAACGTAATTTTGATTTAAACAGCATTCGCGGCGATCACAAATTAGTCCGAGCCAATTGTTTAGAATGGTTGGCAGAACAAGCCGGACAAAAAGTTAAACAGCAATTTGATTTAATTTTCCTCGATCCACCGACTTTTTCTAATTCCAAGAAAATGGACGATGCTTTTGACATCCAAAACGATCATGTGCAGATTTTGAAACATGCGTCAGAATTATTGGCCGATAACGGTGTTTTGTATTTTTCAACCAATTTCCGCCGTTTTAAAATGGATTACGATGCATTAGCCGATTTAAAAATCGAAGACATCAGCGCCTCAACCATCGGTGAAGATTTTGCCCGTGATGCCAAAATTCACTATTGCTGGAAAATTAGCCGATGAGCGAAACATTGCACATTATTGTCAAGGGTCGAGTACAAGGCGTGTATTTCCGCGCCAACACCCAAAAACAAGCTTCAAAATTCAATCTAAAGGGTTTGGTCAGAAACTTGCCTGATAACAGCGTCGAAATTATTGCCCAAGGCGATTCAGACGCTTTGCAACAGCTGATTACTTGGTGTCACAAAGGCCCATTATTAGCCAAAGTCAGCGAAGTAATTATCAATCCGCATCATGATCAATGCGAATTTAGTGCTTTTGAGATCGCCTAATCAAATCGGGAAGACAAGTTATGAACAACTCCAGCGCCGAATCAGATTACAATAGCGGCTATTTTTATTGAAAAGATTAACGGCGATAAAAAGCGTTTATCGTCTAAACCGGCAGGAACTATTTTGGCTGAAAAAATTATAAGAATTGCGACTCGACAAAGCCCATTGGCTTTGTGGCAAGCGGAACATGTGGCAGAGCGCTTACAACAAGCTTTTCCCGGCTTAAAAACCGAATTGGTAAAAATGGTCACCCGTGGCGACAAGATTCTCGATGCGCCATTAGCTAAAGTCGGCGGCAAAGGTTTGTTTGTTAAAGAATTAGAGCAGGGCATGATCGATGGGATTGCCGATATTGCTGTGCATTCGATGAAAGACGTGCCGGTCGAATTTCCAGAAGGTTTGCACTTAGCCGTGATTCTGAATCGCGAAGACCCTACCGATGCCTTTGTATCCAATCGTTATAAAAGCTTGGCCGAATTGCCTGCCAATGCCCGTATCGGCACCTCCAGCTTACGTCGCCAATGCCAAATCAAAGCCCAATTTCCAAATGCCGAAATTCTCAGCTTACGCGGCAACGTTAACACCCGCCTAGCTAAACTCGATGCCGATGAATACGACGCGATTATTTTGGCTTCTGCTGGTTTAAAACGCTTAGGTTTGGGCGAACGGATTACCAAAGGTTTGGATTCAACCGAAAGTTTACCGGCTATCGGTCAAGGCGCGATTGGTATCGAATGCCGTATCGATGACGCAGAAATCCATGCTTATTTAAAAGTCTTGCATGATGAAGAAACTAGTTTAAGAGTTCGCGCTGAACGCGCCATGAATGCGCGTTTAAATGGCGGCTGCCAAGTGCCGATTGCTGGTTTTGCCGAAATTAAAGGCGACAAACTTTGGCTACGTGGTTTGGTAGGCAGTCCTGATGGTGCAAAAATCTACCGTGCCGAAGCGGAAGCCAGCTTTGAGCAAGCCGAACAATTGGGGATTCAAGTGGCTAATGACTTATTAGCACAAGGTGCCGAACAAATTTTACGCGAGCTGTATCAGTGAATTTAAACGCTGCACAAATTTTGGTCACTCGTCCTGCGGGACAAGCTGATCATTTATGCGGATTGATTGAACAACATAACGGCGTAGCTTTACGATTTCCAACCTTAGAAATCGTTGAAAATTTACCGGAAGCCACAGTTTTAGCGGCTGCATCGCAAAGTGACTGGCTAATTTTTACCAGCACGAATGCTGTGGATTTTGCTATCAAAGCGTTCAATGGCAAAATGCCGGCTTTACCTAAGATTGCCGCAGTTGGCAAAGCCACTGCACAAGCCTTGGAAAATGCCGCATGGCGAGTAGATTGTGTGCCAGCAACTGAATTTAGTAGCGAAGGCTTATTGGCAGAACCGGCTTTACAAACCGTTAGCGAAAAAAACTGTTTTATTGTCCGTGGCGTTGGTGGCAGAGATAAATTAGAACAAGGCTTACGCAGTCGCGGTGCCCATGTTGCTTATTTAGAAGTTTATCGTCGCCAACAGCCAAAAATTGATAATAGCAATTTAGTTAAACGAATTACCGAGCAACAGCTTGATGCCATCACTATTACCAGCATCGAAGCCTTGCAAAACTTGCTAACCATGCTGGACAGTGTTTCAGCAAAGCAATTAGAAACCGTTTTATTAGTGGCAGCGAGCCAACGTATCGCCGAAGCCGCCGAACAACTTGGATTTACACAGATAGCAGTGAGCCAACAGCCCACTGATGCAGCAATTTTAGAGACCTTGACGACGTTATTTAACGGGGAAAACAGTGGCCGACGTAATTGAACAACAACAAGAACCAATACCAGCACCTACTGTAGTGGTTAAAAAATCGCGCGCAGGCTTATTGATAGGCATTATCGCCATCGTTTTAACCATCGCTTTAGGCGCGGCTGGATTTTATTTTTTCCAGCAATTACGCAGTAGCCAAGACAGCGAAAACAATCAGGACAATTTAAAACTGATTGAAGTCGATAAAGAAATGAACGGCTTGCGTGAACAAATCACCGGTTTGCAAAACCAAATTAGCAATCTGAATAGCGAAATGACTGGCAAAGACAATCATTTCACCGAAACTTTAGCGAGTTTTTCTAGCTTGCACGAAGAGCGCCTGAATACCGCGAAAAAAGAATTGGAAACCTCTATTCAAACTTTGCAACGCCAACTAGGTAAAACCCGTGGCGATTGGTTACTGGCTGATGCTGAATATTTATTAACAGTCGCCAACCAACGCTTACATTTAGTCGGTGACGTTGCCACCACTCGCGAAGCCTTAGAAGCCGCTGACCAACGTCTACGCGAAAGCGGTGATGCTGCAGCGTTTAAAGTACGCGAACAAATTGCTAAAGAAATTGCTTTGCTGAATGGCGCGACAGTGCCAGACATCGTTGGCATTTATGCAGGCATTCAACATTTACAAGATGCGGTTGAAAATCTGGCGGTATTTTTACCTCACGCCGGCAAACAACCGGATGACACTAAAGCCCCTAGCTCTAATTTGGCAGAACAAGAAAACGGCTTACTCAGCAGTGTTGCCAAACAATTAAAAGGCTATGTGGTTTTACGCCATACATCACAAGAAGTTCAGGCCATTTTGACCCCAGAAGAAGCGCATTTCATCAAACAACAATTGAAAGTGCGTTTGGAAATGATAGAAATTGCTTTAGTCCAACAAAACGACACCTTATTTGCCAGCAGCATTGCTGACACCAAACTATGGCTAAAGAAAAACTTTGCTGAAAATATCTCAACCGAGCGTTTTGAAGCCGAGTTAAATAAACTATCTGCCGTGCAAATTCGTAGCCAATATCCTGATGTCAGCGGCTCTTTGAAACTGCTGAAAGACATTAGTAAATTGCGTATCGATACCGATAAAAATCCATCTTCAGCTCCCGCTGCCGATGGATCAGCGAAAAATGGCCAGTAATCAACAGGCAGCATTATGAAAAATTTAATTTACTTTGGTGCCTCGCTAC
>CAIZCB010000506.1 GCA_903931355.1 uncultured Pseudomonadota bacterium | reverse complement strand
CACCACAGGCGCATCAACTTTGCTCACAGAAGCCACCTTCTCCCCCACCCCCAACTGCTCATCCGGCATTTGCGGTATTTCATCAACCAGAATCGGATTAAAAGCGTCTTCCACTGGCGGCTTTTCACAATCAGGGGTTGGCTCTTCATCATCAGGACTACAAATCACCCGATAAATCAGTTTGCTATCGCCTTTTACCGCCACCGCTGCCTGAGTCGCTTCGGTTTCATCGGAAATGCGGCCTAATAATTCAGCCGCATTCAGATTAACCGCCGTCAACGCCAAAGCCAGTGTGACCAAGCCTTTCATTTGATTACGCTTCATCTGTTTTCCTGAACCCGCTTGGCTTGATTCCAAAAACCATCCAATTCATCCAACTGACAATCGCGCAATTCCCGCCCAGAAGCAGCGACTTGTTGCTCGATGTAATTAAAACGTCGCGTGAATTTTTGCGTGGCTTCGCGTAAAGCGATTTCTGGATTAACGCTTAAATGCCGCGCCAAATTGACAACTACCAACAACAAATCACCAATTTCTTCTTGGACATGGGCTTGATCGCCGGATTGCCAAGCTTCGTGAACTTCCTGCAATTCTTCTTTGACCTTTTCAAACACTGGCTCAACTTCCGGCCAGTCGAAGCCGTGATTAGCGGCGCGATCTTGGATTTTTTCGCATTGCACTAAAGCCGGCAAGCTATTGGCAACGCCATCTAAAACGCTTTCCGGTTTTTGCTGACGGTTTTTTGCCAATCGTTCCTGCTCTTTGGCTAACTCCCAAGCTTGTTGGCGTTCGGCATCGTCGGCAAATTCCACTTCACCAAACACATGCGGATGGCGGATGATTAATTTGTCGGCGATTGCCCCAGCGACCTGTTCAAAATTAAACAGGCCACGTTCTTCGGCGATTTGCGATTGAAACACCACTTGCAGCAATAAATCGCCTAATTCGCTACGCAAATCGTCGAAATCATTACGCTCAATCGCATCGACCACCTCATAAGCTTCTTCAATAGTGTAGGTTTTCAGGCTATCAAAATCCTGCCTAACATCCCACGGACAGCCGGTTTCGGGGTCACGCAAACGCGCCATCAGCGCCAAAAGTTGTTGGGTATTAGCTAAACTCAAAACGAAGTCCCAAAGTTATCTTGATAGCGTTGTTTAAATTCATCCAAGCTGAACACATGGTTTTGGGTGCCGTTGTGTTCGATTTTGATAGCGCCTAATAAAGAGGCGATTCGGCCTGTGATTTCCCAATCGTATTCATTGATTAAACCGTACAACAAGCCCGCGCGATAAGCATCGCCACAACCGGTTGGATCTAAAATTTGGCTAGGTTTAGCGGCTGGAATTTCGATGCATTGGCCTTGGGTGTAGATTTTTGAGCCTTGTGCGCCCAAAGTGATAATCAAAGCTTCGACTTTTTCAGCGATTTGTTCCAAGCTCAAGCCAGTGCGTTCTTGGACTAATTCAGATTCATAATCGTTAAAGGTGGCGTAAGTTGCTAAATCCAAAAAGCGGATTAATTCTTCGCCATTGAACATCGGCATCCCTTGACCGGGATCAAAAATAAACGGAATCTCTAATTCGGCAAATTGCTCGGCGTGCTCTTGCATGCCTTGTTTACCATCAGGCGAAACAATGCCAATGCTGATTTCTTCACCCACTGGCACCGAGTTCAAATGCGAGAAATTCATCGCACCAGGGTGGAAAGCAGTGATTTGGTTATTGTCTTGGTCGGTGGTGATGTAAGCCTGACCTGTGTAATGGTCGTCGAGGACTTTGATGTGATGAGTGGAAATGCCTTTTTGACTTAACCATTGTGCGTATGGCTCAAAATCGTGACCAACGGTGGCCATAATTGCGGGTTCTTCGTTCATCAATTGCAGATTGTAGGCAATATTACCGGCACAACCACCGTATTCACGACGCATTGCTGGCACTAAAAACGACACATTCAAAATGTGTAATTTATCCGCCAAAATGTGATTTTTAAATTGATCGTGAAACACCATGATGGTGTCATAGGCCATAGAGCCACAAATTAAAGCTGTCATTATTTTCCTTCGTTTATATCAAAATTAAGACTTAAATCGATTAAAGATCAATCATTTCCAGATAAGCGCCAGCATCCATCAATAAAT
>CAIZCB010000505.1 GCA_903931355.1 uncultured Pseudomonadota bacterium | reverse complement strand
GCCAGTTAACCGCTACCCAAGGATTAGACGGTACAAAGTGAAAAGTGGGGGTGTCAGCAATAACCACCACTTCATCTTCTTTACGAGCGTTTTCTCTCATTTCCAACGCCATTGGCACGCCGCCAATACCGGCGCCTATGATTACGATTTTTGCCATTTAAATTCTCCTAGATAGATAAGTTTGCCAGTGGGGTGGCTTATTGTTTTATGCCCAATTTTTTGAGAAAAATTTCCAGCGGGCAGAATTGGGTAAAACCGCTCTGAAATAAATTGGCACCGACAAATGCGGTAAACCAAAGCCAGTTAGTCGATTGAAAAAACGGGCTGGCTTCTACGCCTAGACTCAATGACAACAAAATAAAGCTGCCCGCGACAATTCTGACGATACGTTCTCGGGTCATTGCATACGCTCCTTGCTACGTTGCGACAAGCTGTCACAAGATTGATTGATACCGTGGTTGTCGATGTCACACACCGATTCCAGCCACATGGCATTAATAATCGCAAGTGCCGAAGCAAAGCCAACGCCCAGCATCCAAGTGAAGTACCACATTGTTGTTCTCCTAAAATTAATACAGGGTGTGAGTATCTTTGGTGACCGAAGCTTCGCTGATCGTGCCCCACAATATTTTGTAAACCCAGCGGGTGTAGAGCAGCACAATCGGTAAGAAAATCACAGTAATCCAGAACGCTAGCAATAGTGTGGAATGACTAGAGGTCGCATCCCATAAAGTTAAACTGGAGTTGGGTGAAGTGGATGAAATTAATAAGAATGGGAATAAGCCAAAGCCGAGGGTGAACAACATGCCGGCAATCCCTAAACTGCTAAACACAAATGCGGCCGCCATTGCCCGACCTTTACCCAGCAACCAAGCCAAACTCAAGCCAGCAAAGCCAACGGCTGGCGCAATCAGCAGCAATGGGTGAGCTAAAAAGTGCGCTAACCAGCCTGCACCGACAGCGGTGACGGTTTTGTTGAGTGGGTTGGATGGGGCATCGTAGCCTTGCATCTGGCTGATTTCTGGACGATCAATTCCTAAAATCACCCAAGCAGTCGCAGCGATTAAACCAATTAACAGCATTGGGCCTAAAATCGCAATCGCAGCACTGGCACGTTGATGAACCGCACCATCGGTACGCCATTTTAAAAACAAGGCACCGTGAAAAGTGGTGCCGAGTAAAGTTACGACGCCACAAAGTAAGGCAAACGGACTTAACAGCGCCCAAAATGAACCGTCATAAAACGATCTTAAATCTTGGTCGAAATGAAACGGCAAACCCAAAATTAAGTTACCGGCCAACACGCCTAATAAAATCGGTGGCACGGTGCCGCCAATAAACAAGCCCCAATCCCAAGCATTACGCCATCTTGGATCGTTGACTTTGCTGCGGTAATCAAAGCCAGCCGGTCTAAAAAACAAGGCAAATAACACCAGCATCATCGCCAGATATAAACCGGAAAATAAGGTGGCGTAAACGCTAGGCCAAATCGCAAAAATTGCCCCGCCTAATAACACTAGCCAAACCTGATTACCTTCCCAAGTGGCACCGACGGTATTGATGATCACGCGGCGCTCAACATCGGTTCTGCCGACAAACGGTAGTAAGGTGCTAACCCCAAAATCAAAGCCTTCGGTTAAAGCAAAAGCAATGGCGACTACACCGATTAACAGCCACCAGATTAAACGCATCGATTCATAATCAAACATGGTTATCCCCTTAATGAGCAGATTGTTCTAAGCAATAACGACCGGTATGCAAGCTGCTAGGGCCGAGGCGAACGTATTTCAACATCAGGTACATTTCGATGATTAGCAATACGGTATAGAACAGTGCAAAGCCACCGATGCTAATCCACAATTGTTCGCTACTGACGCTGGAAACACTGAGGTGAGTGGGCAAAATGCCTGAGATAGTCCAAGGTTGGCGACCGAATTCGGCAACAAACCAGCCGGTTTCGGCGGCAATCCACGGTAAAGGAATCCCCCAAACGGCCATTCGCATTAACCAGCGTTTTTGGTCGGCGACCCGTGTGGCGCAGTAGTAAAACGCCATCGCGAAGATAAACAACATGGTAAAGCCGCTGGCGACCATCACGCGGAAAGTCCAGAATAAGGGCGCAACTCTAGGAATGGTGTCGTTAGCGGCTTTTTCAATCATTGCCGCATCAGCGTCAACCACGTTAGCGGTATATTTTTTCAACAACAAGCCATAGCCTAAATCATCTTTATGGGTGTCAAAGGCTTGTTTAGTCGCTTCGCTACGATCACCATCACGCAGTTTTTGTAATTCTGCATAAGCCAACATCCCGCCTTTGATGCGCTTGACACTGGCTGCATGTAAGTCTTTTAAGCCCATTACTGGCTCATCCAGTGAACGAGTGGCGACTAAACCCAATGCATAAGGAATTTTGATGGCGTAATCGGTAGTTTGAGTTTCTTGGTTTGGAAAGCCAAATAAAGTGAAACTGGCTGGTGCTGGGTGGGTATCCCATTCGGCTTCAATCGCTGCCAGTTTAATTTTTTGAGTTTCGCCAGAGGTATAACCACTTTCATCACCCAGAACAATCACTGACAAAATCGCAGCTAAACCAAACGCTGAGGCAATTGAAAATGAGCGACGGGCAAAGCCAATGTCGCGGTTATTTAATAAGTACCAAGAGCTAATGCCTAACACAAACATCGAGCCAGTCACATAGCCAGCAGCGACGGTGTGGACGAATTTAACTTGCGCGACTGGATTGAAAAACACATCCGCAAAGCTGGTCATTTCCATTCGCAAGGTTTCGTAATTAAATTCAGAACCAACCGGATGTTGCATCCAGCCGTTGGCGATTAGAATCCATAAGGCTGACAAACTGGTGCCGACCGCTAATAACCAAGTCACGGTTAAATGCTGGACTTTGCTTAATCGATCCCAGCCAAAGAAGAACAGGCCGACAAAGGTTGATTCTAGGAAAAACGCCATCCAGCCTTCGCTGGCTAACAATGGGCCGAAAATATCACCGACATAATGCGAGTAATAAGCCCAGTTGGTGCCAAATTGGAATTCCAAGGTAATGCCAGTGGTGACACCCATGGCAAAGTTAATCCCGAATAATTTTCCCCAGAATTTGGTCATGTCTTTATAGACTTCACGGCCAGTCATCACATAGACCGATTCCATAATCCCCAAAATAAAAGTCATACCCAAAGTTAGCGGGACAAATAAGAAGTGGTAAAGCGCTGTCAGACCAAACTGCATCCGTGACAGCATGACAATATCGTCACCGAACATGATTAGACTCCTGAGTTGATTGAGTTGAAATTGGATCGTTACTTAATAAATGCTGAGCGACATCGGGCTTGGTGGTCGGTCGATCTGACCAGCGAAAAATCAAAAACCATAAGCCGACCAGCAACACAATTTTCAGTAGCAAAGCGGCGGATATTTCCCAACGTAATCTTGTAGCCATGGCAACACCTTATTCGACTGAAAATTCGCGCATCATGCCCATGTCTTCATGTTCCAAGTTGTGGCAGTGATACATAAACAAGCCTTTGAAATCCTGAAAAGGCTTGATGATTTTGACTTCTTCACCGGGCATCACCAGCACAGTGTCTTTCCAGCCGCCTTCGATAAAACCATCTTTGACGCTGTTATAGGCGTCGCTGGGTTTGGTTTGCTGGCGGCTGAGAATTTGGAAATATTGGCCGTGTAAATGAATTGGATGTGCTATGGCCATCATGCCGCCCATGCCATGACCGCTGTTGCTATGGAAAATCTCGATTAACTGAATGCTGTTAAGCGGCACGCGCTCGAAGGCTTGCAGGTCGTTTTCGGCATACGGTCTGCCGTTTAATAACATCGCCATCGGTGATTCGGAAATTGCAATCGGTAAGGCTTGTTTAGGGTTGCTGACATCAGACAGGCTGTAGTGTTTGATGGTTGATAATTGTTTCGGCAGGCTAGGGCTGTCGCTGACTTGGCGATTGATCTTAATGGTGAAAATCGGGTAATCGCTACCCATTTGGGTGTCGTCTTGTTGCACACGGTTATGCATTCCACCGTGCATGCCCATTCCCATGCCATGACCACCTCGGCGGCCTCCCATACCCATCATGCCCATCATCGGCAAGGCACCTGAAAACGCTAGGCTACGCATCACTAACTGACTGCCAACTTTACGGCCACTAAAATCAGCCCAAACGTCAATTCGCTCGCCAGGAGCCAGCATTACGTAGGGTTTGTTTATCGGGGCTTCCAATAGGCCACCATCGGTGCCGATCACGGTGACGGGGGAATTATCGTCCCATGCCAGTTTGTAGATACGTGCCGTTGAGCCGTTGAGAACGCGGAATCGATAAGCGCGGCTGGCGAGATTGAGGGTAGTGTTGGGTTTGCCGTTGACTAAAATTTGGTCGCCGTAAAAGCCCATCATCCGGTCGTGCATGTGGCCTGCGTATTGCAACTGATTTTGGTCGTCAAATTGGCGATCTTGAATCACTAAGGGAATTTCGTGTTCGCCACTCGGTAGTTCTAAGCGTCGTTCTTCTTCGTCATTAACAATAATCGCACCGGCTAAACCTTGGTAAACCTGACGTCCGGTTATGCCATGGGGGTGCGGGTGGTAAATGTTCATACTGGCGCGATTGCGCATTTCAAACTCGTAGACAAAGCGCTGGCCTTTGTCGATGGCATACATCGGGCTGCCGTCCATTTCGGCAGGTACATGTAGGCCATGCCAGTGAGTAATGCTGGGTTCGTCTAATAAATTCAGCAAATTGATGCGAATTTTCTGGCCGGTTTCAAAACGTAGAATTGGGCCAAGGTAGGAGCCGGGAATTTCGCTGACGCTGTTGGCTGGGCCTTTAACCAGTTTGGCGGTGTAGCGTAAGACTCGGGTTGCTTGGCCTGGCAAAATCGCTGCGGTTGATGGTTGGCAAGTTAAATCAATTTCAACGTTTGGGTGAAAGTTGGCTGAGGCTTTGTTAGGCGGCAATTTGTTCATGCCTTCCATCGCTTGTAGCCAACTGGGAGCGCTGGCTAAGGCGAGTGCGCCAAGGCTGGTTTGTGCGATGAAGCGGCGGCGGGATAGGTTTACTGATTTCATAATGCCTCCTCAGTCTGTTTTAATCGTCATCTTTAAAAAGTGCGCGATCTATTTTTTCTAAGATTTTTGCATAAGCCACCCAGCCACTTAACAAAACTAAATTTAGGATGACAACGATCAAGCCGTTGAGATTAAGCCAGTTTTGCCAATTGATAGTTTGATAGAGCACATAGAGGGCGACCAATATCACTAATATCCCAAAGCTACGTTTTAAGGTTTGGGCGGGTAACAAGTTTGATAAATAGCCGCCTAATAAACTGCCAAATACAGTGCCAGCGGTTATTAATAAAGTTAATTCCAAATCTAAGCTGATTTGACTGCTATAGCCGATTAGGCCAGCTGCGGAGTTCATGGCGATGATGAGTAGAGAAGTGCCTATCGCGCCTTGTAAGGTTAAACCAACTAATAATGTTAGCGCTGGAACAATAATAAAGCCGCCACCGATACCAACTATGCCGGTTAAGCCGCCAACCAGAAAACCGTTTATCAATAGCTTTGATAAAGGTAGTTTTAGTGGGCAAAGGCTAATCGGTTCTTGATTGGTTGCTGAGTGTTGTGGCGTATTGCCTCTAATCATCAGCAAGCCTGTTAATAAACAGATCACTCCAAAAAATAGCATCAGTAGCTCATTGGGGAAATGAGTGGCTAATCGTCCGCCAGAAAATGCGCCCAACATGCCGCTTAAACCAAACGATAAACCGCTTTTCCAGCAAACTGCCGCACGTTTGGCGTGTGGGATTAAGGCTATCAGACTGGAACTGCCGATCACAACAAAAGCGGTCGCAATTGCGGTTTTGGGTTCTACCTTTAATAAGTAAACCAGCATTGGTACAGTCAAAATCGAACCACCACCGCCCAGTAAACCGAGTAATAAGCCGATGATGATTGATAGTGAAAGTGTCAGTAACATGCCTGTTTCCCTTTAGCCTTGTGGCATTAAGCCGCAGGATTGATTGGCCGGTAAGGCTTGGTCGATAAATTTGGGATAGGCCAGCTGTAGGTTTTGCAGAGTGGCGATAAATGCTTCGCGACTGGCGTTGTGGCCTAAGCGACTGTTTTTGGCGATTTCTTGTTTAATCGTTGAAACAGTATTGCCTTGGTAATCGTGGCCGGGGTAGACCAAGGTGTCGACAGGTAGGCTAAATAATTTTTTAGTGATGCTGTCGTAAAGCTGGCCGGCGTCGCCTTGTTGGAAATCGGTGCGACCGCTGCCATTGATTAATAGTGCATCGCCGGTAAATACGCGGTCTTGCATGACATAACTGACGCAACCACTGGTATGACCTGGGGTGTGGCGTACTTCAAATTCCAAATCACCAATTTGTAATAACACACCGTCGGTGACTAATAAATCCGCACACATGGCGCCTGCATCACGATGAACCACACTTTTGCTGGCTAATTTTTGTCTGAGTAAACCCGCGCCAGTAATGTGGTCGGCATGGACGTGGGTTTCAAAGGTGTAGATTAAATTGAGGTTTAGGCTTTGCAGTAGATCAATATAGCTATCCACTTCCGAGGCAACCGAATCGATTAAACAGGCGCGGCGAGTGCGTTCGCAACCCAGTAAATAGCTGTATGTAGACGTTTCTGCTTCGAAAAGTTGTCTAAAAATCATAAGACTAGCCTGTTATGAGTAAATATAAGGATTTGTTTATATTCTGTTCCAAATCGGTTCGCTTGTCTAGGTGTTTGTGAGTCAACAGCGCGTTTATCTGAAATCAAGATAACTTTATGAGAATTTTTCATTAAAAATACAGGCTTTCAGCTGTTATATTCTTTTAAAAGATATGTTTTATAAAAAGGTGGCAACAAATGAACTTGATGTATTCGCTTTCTGGATTTGCAGTGGGCTTGTTGGTAGGCATAACCGGTGTAGGTGGTGGCTCTTTAATGACGCCGTTATTGGTGTTTTTGTTTGGTTTTAAGCCT
>CAIZCB010000504.1 GCA_903931355.1 uncultured Pseudomonadota bacterium | reverse complement strand
TCACACCCGCAGCCGCACCGAGTAAGCTGCTGAATAATCGCTCGGAAATGTCTTTAAAAAACAAGGCAGGTAAAGCGCCTAGGCCAGTAGCTAGGCCAGCCAAAATACTGGCTAAAAATCCAATCACCACCACTTTGCCAAAAATCAGGTAAAGCAAGCTAAACACGACTAGCTGTGATAACAAAACCAAGCCTGCTAACACTGTCCAACGCTGCGGCGTCGGTAAATCCATCAATTGTTGATATTTCGGATGGCCTTGCAAATGCAGGTATTGATAATCGAGATAGGAGCGGATTTTGTTTAGCATGCAGTTTACCTGTCTAGTTTTGGTGATTAAGTCATTAATCGATATAGCGGCGAGTTAGATTGCTGAACTCGTCGATACGACGATCGCGTAAAAATGGCCAGATCCGTCTGACTTGTTCGCTTCTGATTGGATCAAGCTTGGCGAACAATAAGGTGTCTTGCTGGTGATCGGCGCGGGCTAAAATTTCGCCTTGCGGCCCAGCGATAAAGCTATTGCCCCAAAAATCGATGCCGCTGGCATTGTCTGGCGCTGCTTCAAAACCAATTCGGTTACAGGAAATTACTGGAATCCCATTGGCAACCGCATGGCCACGCTGGATAGTAACCCAAGCATCAAGTTGTCGCTGTTTTTCTGCGTCTTCGTCGTCAGGATTCCAGCCAATTGCGGTTGGATAAATCAATAAATCAGCACCGGCCAATGCCATTAAGCGTGCCGCTTCTGGATACCATTGATCCCAACAAATTAACACGCCTAATTTGCCAATCGAAGTTTCGATAGGGGTAAAGCCTAAATCGCCCGGGGTAAAATAAAATTTTTCGTAAAAACCTGGGTCATCAGGAATGTGCATTTTGCGGAAAGTGCCAGCAATACTGCCGTCTTTATCAAATACTACGGCGGTGTTGTGATACAGGCCGGGGGCGCGTTTTTCAAAAATAGTTGAAACGATAACCACTTGGTTGGCTTTGGCAACTGCTTGCAAGGTTTGGCAATCGGGGCCATTGGGAACCGCTTGCGCCATGTCAAAAGCGTCGGTGTCTTCGTTTTGGCAGAAGTAATGATCTAAATGCAGCTCGGGCAAAATCACTAAATCGGCATTTTGTTTGGCGGCTTGTTCAATTTGTTGAATCGAATAAGCTAAATTGCTTTCTCGGCCACGGTTGCAAGGTTGTTGAACGGCGCAGGCGATGATGGATTTTTTCATGGTCTGGGGCTTTATTTTGGTGAATGATTTAGGCATCAGCGGACTGATGCCTAGATTAAGTTAGGGCAATTAGAAATTTAATTTCACGGTTGCTGGAATTTGCATACTGGCGCAATGCAAGCTGCCATATTGGTGAACCAATGGGCGGCAAGGCGTGGCGATAATTTCGTGATTAGGGTAGCAGCTGGCTAAACGCTCTAAAGCAACTGCGTCCATTGGATCATCATAAACAGGCACCATCACTGCGCCATTGATGATTAAAAAGTTGGAATAGTTGGCGGGTAAAGGTTCGCCGTGTTCATCGAAGATGGCTTGCGGTAACGGTAAAGCCACTAAGCGATAAGGTTGGCCGTCTTCGGTTTTGAAGGCTTTTAATTGCGCTTCCATATTTTTCAGGCTTTGATAATGTGGGTCTTCGCTGTTATCACAAGCGCTGTAGGCGATGGTGTTGGCATCGCAGAAACGGGCTAGGGTGTCGATATGGGCGTCAGTGTCGTCGCCAGCTAAGTTATCTTGATCCACCCATAAAATCCGTTTCGCGCCTAAGTAGTTCATTAATTGGCTGGCGATTGCTTGTTCAGAAAGTTCTGGATTACGGTTTGGATTCAACAAGCAGTTGCGGGTGGTCATCAAAGTGCCTTGACCATCAGATTCGATGCTGCCGCCTTCAAATACCAAGCTTAAGGTTGCGGTTGGCTGACCTTTGAAAATTGGATGAGCAAATAGGTTGAGGTTGATGTTGTTATCCGCTTCATGGTTGTATTTATTGCCCCAACCGTTAAAGCGGAAATTCAATAATTGCACGCCAAATTTAGGATGATCCCATTCCACACTTAAAAAAACCGTGTCTCTTACCCAAATATCGTTGTAGTTGGTTTGGACGAAATGCAAATTAGCATTGCTTGGTAATAAAGATTGAATGTGTTGCTGATGTTCGCCGTCTTTGCAGAGGATAATCAAAGGCTGAAAGCGAGTGATGGTGGTGGCGATAAAGTGATAAGAATCTTCAACTGCTGATAGATTGGTGAAATCGCCACTGGCATGAGGCCAAGCGATAACGACTGCGGATTGCGGTTCCCATTCAGCTGGAAAACGGATCATGGATAGCTCCTAAAGGTAAGTAATTTAAAACAATGGCTTATTGTATCAATGCTGATGCTCTAATGTTTGTTAGGCAGTGAAACCGAAATGGATAATTCTTGACTGTATTACTAGGTATAGTCATAATTATTTTTCCTTTCAATTGCTTATAGAGTTTTTTATGTCTGATCCTGTGGTTTTTACTGATAATGCTGCACAAAAAGTTGCTGGTTTAATTCAGGATGAAGGGAACGATAACCTAAAGCTTAGAGTTTATATTACTGGCGGTGGTTGCTCTGGTTTTCAGTATGGTTTTACTTTTGATGAAGATGTGAATGACGATGACACTCAAATCGTTAAAGAAGGTGTGACGGTATTGATTGACTCAATGAGTATTCAATATTTGAGCGGTGCGGAAATTGACTACAAAGAAGATTTGTCCGGTGCTCAGTTTGTGATTCGTAACCCTAACGCGACAACAACTTGTGGTTGCGGTTCTTCTTTTTCAGCTTAATTAGCTGTTTTTCCTAGATAAATTCCCCCCAAAATCACCGGTGATCTAGCGCCGGTGGCCATTGGCAGGTTGCCAGGTAGATTATTGATAGTCTGTCTGGCTAACCACGCAAAGGCAATCGCTTCGACATGATCGGGATTAATCCCGCAATCGGCTGTTGAATTTAATGGTGAATTAAGGTTTTCAGCTAACAGCTTTAATAGCTGTTGATTGTGAGCCCCACCGCCACAGACTAATGTTTGCTGGGTATTAGGGGCGTATTGATTGATCGCTTCGGCAATGCTGTCGGCGCTGAGCTGGCAAAGCGTGGCTTGCACATCGGCGGGGCTGATATTGGCAAATGTGCTGAGTTTTTGTTGTAACCAAGCCGGTGAAAAATATTCTTTACCCGTGCTTTTTGGCGGCGGCAGTTGAAAATAAGCGTCTTGTTTAAAAGCAGTCAGTAATTCGAGATTTGGCTTACCGCTTGCGCCCCAGTCACCGTTTTTGTCATAAGCTTGGTGGCAATGTTGTTGGCACCAAAAATCTAACAAGGTATTGCCAGGGCCAGTATCAAAGCCCAAAACCAAATCGCCATCTAATATGCTGATATTGGCAATCCCGCCAATGTTAACAATGGTTTTGGCTTGGTTCTTATCGCCAAATACGGCTTGATGAAAAGCAGGGACTAGAGGTGCACCTTGGCCGCCAACCGCAATATCACGACGACGAAAATCAGCAATTGTAGTAATGCCAGTCAGTTCAGCAATTCGATTGGGGTCGCCAATTTGTAAGGAAAAGCCGTTAATGGATTCGGGGGCGTGGTAAACGGTTTGGCCGTGACTGCCAATTGCTCGGATGTCGCTGGGGTTTAGATTAGATTTTTCTAGCAAGCTAAGTGAGGCTTCAGCAAATAAATGACCCAAGTGGCTGTCGATATGGCCGTAATCTTTTAAGAGGATTGCTTGGTTGGCTTGGCTTAATTGGTGAATGGTTTGTCTAAGTTCGGTAGAAAAGGGCTGATAGTGGAAGCTGATGAGTTGAATTTTGCCATCGCTAAAATCGACAAGACCAGCATCGATACCATCGAGGCTGGTCCCTGACATTAATCCAATATACAGCTCAGATGCCATTAGTTTTGGGCAACTAAAGCCTCACCTTTGGCTTGTTTTAATTGCGCCATTAAAGGTTGGGTTTGGGCTTTAAATTTAGCTAATAGCGCTTTATCCATAGGCATTGAACGTGGCAACTTGGCGCTCAGCGGGTTGACGTGTTCGCC
>CAIZCB010000503.1 GCA_903931355.1 uncultured Pseudomonadota bacterium | reverse complement strand
AGAAATCACCGCCATTCACGATGAAAGTCATAACGGTTAACCGCAAAGCGTTTCACGATTACGAAATCCTGGATAAGGTTGAAGCGGTTAATCCTTATTACCAAGCTTTGCCCAACTTAATGCAAAACGCCATGAACCGTTTTGCCGCCCTCACTGGCCGCCAATATCAGCTTTACCAATACAGCGGTTCGGCACAAGCTGAGCAAGTGATCGTAATCATGGGTTCTGGCGCGGAAACCGTTGCCGAAACTATCGACTTTCTTAATCAACAAGGCCAAGCGCTGGGCTTGTTAAAAGTGCGTTTGTTCCGGCCTTTCGATGCCAAGGCTTTAGTCGCCACACTCCCCGCCAGCTGCAAAAGCATCGCAGTATTAGACCGCACCAAAGAACCGGGTGCAGACGGCGAACCTTTATACAAAGATGTGCTAACCGCCTTGGTGCAAGCGTTTAGCAACGGCGAACTCGCCCAGCTACCGAAAATCGTCGGCGGTCGCTACGGCTTGTCATCAAAAGAATTTACCCCCGGCATGGTCAAAGCGGTGTTTGAAAACCTGCAACAAACCCAGCCGAAAAATCAATTTACGATAGGCATTCACGACGATGTCGGTCACAGCAGTTTGGCGTGGGATGCAGCGTTTCGGATTCCCAATCAAGCCCACACTTTCCAAGCCCTATTTTATGGTTTGGGTAGTGATGGCACGGTGAGCGCCAATAAAAACAGCATCAAAATTATCGGCGAAGCTACCGACAGCTACGCGCAAGGTTATTTTGTTTACGACTCGAAAAAATCCGGTGCGATCACGGTTTCGCATTTACGCTTTGGTGCCGAGCCGATTCGTTCTAGTTATTTAATCGGCAAAAACGACGCTAATTTTGTCGCCTGTCATCAGCCGGTGTTTTTAGAGCGTTACCCCATGCTCGACAACGCTGCCGATAACGCGGTGTTTTTACTAAATTCACCGATAGCCGCTGATAAAGTTTGGGACAGTTTGCCAGCCAGCGCCCAGCAGCAAATCATCGCTAAACAGATCCGCTTTTTTGTGATTGATGCTTACGCGGTGGCCGCCAATACCGGCATGGGCAAACGCATCAACACCATTATGCAAACCTGCTTTTTTGCGATTTCTGGAGTGTTGCCGCAACAGCAAGCGATAGACGCCATCAAACACGCAGTCGAAAAAACTTACAGTAAAAAAGGCCAGCGAATTGTTGAGCTGAATTTCAAAGCCATCGATGAAACCTTAGCCGCGCTGCATCAGGTTAATCTGCCGCTCACTGTCGATTCAGCCATTAGCAAGACCGACAGCCGTAGCGAAATTTTTGTTAATGCGCCCAGCTTTATCAAAAACGTCACCGCCGAAATCATTGCCGGACGCGGGGATTTATTACCGGTCAGCGCGATGCCCAATGACGGCAGCTTTCCCACCGGCACTGCTGCCTATGAAAAACGCAATCTGGCTTTAGAAATTCCGGTCTGGGAAACTGATTTATGTACCCAATGCGGCAAATGCGTGATGGTTTGTCCTCATGCGGTAATTCGCAGCAAAATCTATGCGAGCGACACTTTAAGCAATGCGCCAGACAGCTTTAAACACGCGAACATGCTGGGCAAAGACTTTCCAGAAGGTTTGTCAATCAGCTACCAAGTCGCCCCCGAAGATTGCACCGGCTGTAGTTTATGCGTCGATATTTGCCCGATTCGTGACAAATCCAACGCCAGCCGCAAAGCCTTGAACATGGCGCCACAAGCAGCGTTACGCGCTCAAGAAAGCCAAAATTGGGATTATTTCCTCAGCTTGCCTGAATACGACCGACGCCTATTGAAAACCAACACTATTAAAGGTTCGATGGTGCTTCAACCGTTGTTCGAGTTTTCCGGTGCTTGCGTTGGCTGCGGCGAAACCCCTTACATCAAACTGGCTTCGCAATTATTCGGTGACCGGATGATCGTCGCCAATGCCACCGGTTGTTCTTCAATTTATGGCGGCAATTTACCGACTACGCCGTGGGCAAAAAATCCCGAAGGCCGAGGCCCCGCATGGAGTAATTCATTATTTGAAGACAACGCTGAATTTGGTTTAGGAATGCGGGTGGCTATCGACAAACAAGCCCAACATGCCGCCGAATTACTGACCCAATTACGGCCAGCCTTGGGCGATGAATTAGTCGATGCCCTGCTCTACGCTGACCAGTCCGACGAAGCAGGCATTTATGAACAACGGCAACGGCTGGTCAGCCTAAAACAACAACTAGCGCAATCCTCGCATCCCATCGCGCAAAGCTTGTTACCGTTAGCTGATTATTTATGCAAAAAAAGCGTCGGGATGATCGGCGGCGATGGTTGGGCGTATGACATCGGCTACGGTGGCTTGGATCATGTGTTAGCCAGTGGCCGTAACGTCAATATTTTGGTGCTGGATACCGAAGTCTATTCAAACACTGGCGGTCAAACCTCAAAATCGACGCCACTCGGCGCGGTGGCTAAATTTGCTGCTGGCGGTAAAGCTACGGCGAAAAAAGACTTGGCTTTATTGGCGATGGATTACGGCAATGTCTACGTCGCGCATGTGGCTTACGCAGGCAAAGACACCCAAACCCTCAGCGCCTTTTTAGAAGCCGAAGCCCACGATGGCCCGTCAATCATTATTGCCTATGCGCCTTGTATCGCTCATGGCATCGATTTATCCAACAATCACCGCCAACAAAATCTGGCGGTTAAAAGCGGTCATTGGCCGTTATTCCGTTTCGATCCCAACAAAATCGCCCAAGGCAAAAATCCGATGCACCTCGATTGTGCCGAGCCATCCATCCCTTATCGCGATTTTGTGATGACTGAAACCCGTTTTAGTATGCTCTGGCAAACCCACCCCGACCACGCCGAAGCCTTTTTGCAACAAGCCCAGCAAGATGTTCAAAACCGTTATCGCTATTACAAACAACTATCAGAACTGGATTGGAGCCAGTCGCACAGCGTTTCCGCTATCAAAGCGCAATTGATGACCCAGGTTGCACCGGAGAGCCAACATGATTGATTTAAGCACCGAGTATTTAGGTTTAAAACTGGCTAACCCGCTAGTGCCATCGGCCTCGCCTTTAAGCAAAGATTTAGCCACCGCAAAACAATTGGAAGATGCAGGGGCGGCAGCGTTGGTGATGTATTCTTTATTTGAAGAAAAAATCGAAGCCGAACAACAGCACATGCAACGATTTTTCTATCAACAAGAAATTGGCAATGCCGAAGCCGACAGTTTTCTGCCCTTGCCAGATAGCATCAAAACCTACCATGAACGCTATTTGGACAATCTGTATAGCCTGAAACACGGTCTATCGATTCCAGTAATTGCCAGTTTAAATGGCAATACTTTAGGTGGTTGGACAGATTACAGCTTGGCGTTGCAACAAGCCGGCGCGGATGCTTTGGAATTAAACATCTACCATTTACCCGCTAATCCGGCACAAGACAGCCTGAGCGTTGAGCAGCAATATTTAGACATCGTTCGCGCGGTGAAAAGCAAAAGCAAAATCAACATCCCGCTCACCGTCAAACTCTCGCCACAATTCAGCTCGCCGTTACATTTCGCTAAACAGTTACAACTTGCCGGTGCTGATGGTGTGGTTTTGTTTAATCGTTTTTATCAAGCCGATATTGATTTAGACAGCTTGCAAATCGTGCCTAAACTGGAATTATCGACCTCAGCGGAAGCTTTGCTGCGTATCCGTTGGACGGCGTTAATGTTTGGCCGTACTGATTTATCGTTGGCGGTGACAGGCGGTTTTCATCAAATGCCGGAAGTTTTGAAAGCGTTGCTGGCGGGTGCGGATGTGGTGCATTTATGTAGCGCCTTACTGCAAGCGGGGCCGAGTCGGATTAGTCAGATTTTGCAGGATTTACAAAACTGGCTGACCGAGCATGAATATCAATCGCTACAACAACTAAAAGGCAGCGTCAGCCACCAACACGCGATTAACCCCAGCGATTATGAACGAGCGAATTATTTGCAGGTTTTGGATAGTTATTCGGGAGTTTGGCGGTAAGTTTGCGTCAGTGGTCAGGTTTGACACCCATTCGCTGAGCAAAGCCGAAGCATACTGAAAATTGCCACCTTAAATTTAGTAGGTATAATAACTACCGTGAACAGTAAACAATTAATCAAACAACTTGAAAACGATGGCTGGAAACTACGTGGCTCAAAAGGCAGTCATCATATTTATGTCCACCAAACTAAATCAGGACACCTAAGCGTCCCTCATCCCAAAAGTGATTTAGGGATTGGCTTAGTCAACAAATTGTTAAAACAGGCAGGATTAAAATGAAGTTTTTTATTGCAATAGAACCGGGTGACGCCGATCACGCCTTTGGTGTTGTCGTACCCGATTTACCAGGCTGTTTTTCTGCTGGAGATAATTTGGATCAAGCATTTGAAAATGCGCTGGAGGCGATTGAGCTTTGGTGTGAGACTGTCATCGAAGACGGCGGCAAGATTCCCTTAGGCAAAACATTAGCAGAACACCAGGCCAATCCTGAGTATGCTGGCTGGGTTTGGTCTGTGGTTGATGTGCCGATTGAGAAGTATTTTGGCCCCGCAGAAAAAATCAATATCACCGTGCCCAAATTGTTATTACGCTGGATAGATGACTACGCCAAATCCCACGGCATGACTCGCTCTGGCTTTTTGACACAGGCGGCTAGAGATGCGATGGGATAAAGAATAAAAACTTGATATTTATCGAAATTATAATTGCAACAATAATGGCATAAAATCTAAACATACCATTATATAAATTTCACTTCTAAGTAGGTTGGGTTGCATGCTGTTCGCAACCCAACAAAACCTTTATTTCTGCCCAAGCCCTGTTTTTAAGGCCAAAGTTTTGTAGTTCTGGGTAGGTGTTTGACATCCCCCAACCTTGGTCTTCGATTGTTGGGTTACGCTCTATCGAGCGAACCCAATCTACGAGACTCGAAAACATAGAAAACCAATATATAATTGCGCGCCCCCGCCTGATTAATCTGCAACTAACCAAACCATAATATTTGGAGAATTCATGAGACTTTTGCCACTACTTTTACCGATACTATTAACCGCTTGCTCCGCAACCGACATGAGCAAGCAATTATCTCTAAATACTGGAGAAATCCCCAAAACCCAATTTGCCACCGCTACCACAATAGAAGAAATTAGAAAATTGCGCCCTCAAGCAGAAATTCCGATGAAAATCGTGGTGATGTCTAACCGCGCAATGGCTTTGAGTAAAGACGAAAGAGAAGTGATAAATACGTGGGGTAATAAATTAAAAGCATTAGGATTTGTGAAAAGCTTAGATATTATTCCGCAATCCATGCTCCCTACATGCGGTTATAAAAGTGACCATGATTGCTTTTTAAATGCATCACGTATCGCCGGCGCTAAAATGGGAGCCGACGCTATTCTTTTCATAAATGACAGTACAGTTACTGATTCTTATGCTAATCCTTTGAGTTTTTTAAATATCTCTATCGTCGGCATGTATTTTATACCTGGCCACCACCGAGATTCATATTCTGTCTATGAAGCCGCACTATTCGACATAAATAATGGTTATTTATATGCTGTGACAGAAGAAAATGGCGAATATAAAACAATACGACCACTAATGTATGCGGAGAAAGATACAGGTCAAAATGAAGCGAGAGTTGATGCTTTAAATAAAGTCGGGCAAAAACTTTACGAAATGGCTCAAGAACAAATGCGTAAAACCTCAAAACCTTTGCTTATTAATTAGACAACTGGGTAGGTTGGGTTGGGTTCCGCTCTATCGAGCGAACCCAACCTACGGAACTAACAGTTTAATAGTGAACCCCAGAAAATTAATTTTGGGTCATTTTAGAGTTATCCACCCGCCCCCAACCCACACCGATGACAAAACCTAGAAAACGCATTCTTCCGCGACTGACATCCACCACAATAATCAAACAAGCCAATCCCACAATGCGGACAAAAATCGTTGTCGGGATTTTTTAAATCCACACCACGCTCACAGCCTGGGCAGACATTTTTAGCTAAATGACTTAAAGCCATGTCATAGCTGAGTTTTTCTCGACGTTGTTGTTCCGGTAATTGTTCGGCTTGTTTTTGTTTTTCAAGGTAGTTATTCAAAGCCAATATCGCTTTACGACCAACAAATATAGTGACAATTAATCCGACAACATAACGAATATAACCGCCGTAACTCGGTAAATACGGCACTAATTCAACGAAAAAGGTATAAGCGGCAAAAATTAAAAATCCCCAAACAAATGGCCAATCTTTAGTTTTGCGTTTTTTGTTAAATAGCCACAGCGCTAAGGCTAATAAAGGCAATGCCAGTAATAAACGATAGAAAAATACTTTTAATTCTTGTTGGCGCTGAACTTCAAAAACCTTTAAATCAGCTTCTGCCAAAGCCTCGCTGTATTTTTGTTGCGCGGTTTGTTGCTCATTATATTTTTGCTCTTGAACCCTAAATAACTCATCTAACTGAGTCTGGACTTTATCCTGACGGGCTTTAATTTTATCTAATTGTTT
>CAIZCB010000502.1 GCA_903931355.1 uncultured Pseudomonadota bacterium | reverse complement strand
CGGTTGAATCGCCGCGACTTTTTTACAACGGCGACTGACGATAAATAATGAAATCCAGCTAATCAGCAACAATAAGACCAATACCACCACGGTACCGGCTAAACAAAGATGCCAAAGATCAAAAGTCGTTGGGCGTAAGGCTAAATCGATATTGTATGAATTCATGAGTATTTTTTAAGTAGTTGAACCAAAGTAATCTGGCATTAAGCGGATGACATTAAATAGTTAAACAAAAGTAACAGGAATCCGGCCCAGAAATCTTGCTTGCCACTTCACTTAAGCCGTTCGTGCTGAGCTTGTCGAAGCATGAGCGGCGGGGGGGCGACCGACTCGGCTTTCCCGTTCATCCTTCGACAAGCTCAGGACGAACGGGAAAGCCTTAATTTGCTTGCCAGACAATCAAAATTTTAATTTCACATGACCTATTCACTTTTATTCAAATGTTTAACACGAACAAACTAAGGCGTGGATTGCCCTGCGATTAAATTAAGCCGTTGGCTGAGCAAAGCCGAAAAAGGCTTCGCTCAGCCAACGAAAATTTCTTAACCTAAGACCGTGCGCTGACGCAGGAATATTGCGGATTAATTAAGGTTGTGCACCGGCTCTTTTTGCGGCTTCGGCGTACATAAATTCTTGTAGCACTTTACGTGTCACTTGGATTCTGAGTTTTTTCAAATGACGGTCGGCGATCACTGCCGGCACTTGAACATCGGTATAAACTTTGCGCATATCAGCCAATACTGGCTCACATTCTCTAATCACCACATCAGTGGCATTGCGACTTTCGAGCTTGGCGTAATCCGGTTTAGCCATTGCATCCATCACACATTTTTTATAGGTAAACTGCGCTTGTTGAATTTTTTGGATGGTTTCGTCACTTAAGCTGGTTTCATTCCATTCTTCTTTAGCTTCTTCCGCCATTGTCCAACTTGAAAAGGCCATTAATACTAAAAATAAATAAGGTTTCATTTGCTTGCTCCACGGGCTTAATTAAGGGACGAGATTTTACGCGATGCAAGCGCCAATGAACAACAGACAAGCGGCCAATTAACGGCCTAATTGCTTTTCCAAGGCCAAGATTCGTTGCGTGGTTTGTAATACCGTGTCGGGATTAAGACTCATCGAGTCTATGCCAATCTCAACTAAGTATTCCGCCATTTCAGGATAATCCGATGGCGCTTGACCACATAAACCGGAATGTTTGCCATTACGCCGTGCGCCATCGACCGCCATTTTGATCATGGTTTTAACGCCAAGATCACGTTCATCAAAGTCTTCGGCGAGAATTTCCGAGTCCCTATCAACCCCTAATGTCAGCTGAGTTAAATCATTGGAACCTATCGAAAAACCATCAAAATGCTGGGAAAAAGCATCAATTTGAATCACGTTATTGGGAATCTCGCACATCACATAAATCTCCAAACCATTATTACCACGCTTTAAACCTAATTGCGCCATGTAATCCAATACCTTCACCGCTTCTTGCACTCGACGGCAGAAAGGAATCATTAAAATCACATTGGTGAAGCCCATTTGCTCCCTGACTCGCTTCATAGCGGCACATTCCAAGGCAAAACCCTCGGCATAAGCAGGATGGGTGTAGCGTGAGGCACCGCGAAAACCGATCATAGGATTAGCTTCTTGTTGCTCGAACCAGCGACCACCCAGCAAAGTCGCGTATTCATTGGTTTTGAAATCCGACATTCGCACCACCACCGGTTTGGGGTAAAAACCGGCGGCGATAGTGGCAACACCTTCAGCTAAGCGTTGGATAAAAAATTCTTGTGGCTGGCTATAGCCTTTGGTTAAGGCTTTTATTTGCGCTAACTCATGGCTATCGGCGACTTTTTCGGGATGAATCAGGGCCATTGGGTGGGCTTTGATGTATTCGGTAATAATGAATTCCATCCGCGCTAAACCCACACCGTCATTGGGTAAAAAGCTATGTTTAAACGCCAATTCGGGATTACCCAAATTCAACATGATTTTGGTTTTTGGGCGCTGGAAATCGCTTAAATCGGTACGTTTAATCTCAAACGCCAATTGGCCTTGATAGACTTTACCGACATCACCTTCGGCACAAGACACCGTCACATCAACGGCGTTTGCAATCTGGGTGGTAGCATTCTCACAACCGATCACCGCTGGCACGCCAAGTTCACGAGCAATAATCGCCGCATGACAGGTGCGACCACCGCGATTGGTAATAATCGCCGCCGCCGTTTTCATCACTGGCTCCCAATCCGGCGTAGTCATATCAGCAACCAACACTTCACCGGCTTGAAATTGATGTAATTCAGCCACGCTGTTAATCACCCTCGCCTTGCCTACCGCAATTTTGCTACCGACCGCATGACCTTTGACCAAAATAGTCGCAGTTTGCTGGAGTTGATATTGCTCCAACACCTGCCCTGCCCGCTGCTGCGAAGCCACGGTTTCGGGGCGAGCTTGAACAATGTAAAGCTGACCATCCAAACCGTCTTTAGCCCATTCCATATCCATAGGCCGTCCATAATGCTTTTCAATCTTTAACGCATAATCGGCAAGGGTTAATACTTCTTGATCGTTAATGCAGAATTGGCGGCGTTCGGTTTCCGCAGTGGCGATATTGTGGGTGGCTTCGCGGGTATTGCCTTTGCTGTAAATCATTTTGATTTTCTTAGCGCCTAAAGTTCGACGTAACACGCTGCGATAACCTTGAGCAAAGGTGGGTTTGTGAACATAAAACTCATCAGGATCAACCGCGCCTTGCACCACGTTTTCGCCTAAGCCGTAAGCGCCAGTGATAAACACTGCATCTTGAAAACCCGATTCGGTATCTAATGAAAACATCACGCCACTGGCGGCTAAATCAGAACGCACCATTTTCATCACCCCAATCGACAAGCCGATTTTGAAATGATCAAAACCTTGGTCGAGTCGGTAATGAATTGCTCGGTCGGTAAACAAGCTGGCAAAACAGCGTTTACAAGCATCTAGCAATGCTTCACCGCCGCGAATATTCAGATAAGTATCTTGTTGACCGGCAAAGCTGGCGGTGGGTAAATCTTCGGCAGTGGCGGAACTGCGGACGGCAACGGTTAAATCTTCGGGATATTGTTGTTGCAGTTGTTGCAGTTGTTGAAAGGCGTTGAGGATTTCTTGTTGCAGGTCGTTCGGTAGTGGTGCGCTGTAAACTAAATCTCTGGCTTGCTGGGCTTTGTGAGCTAAATCGGTGACGTTATCGGCATCGACATATCCAGAAGCTGATGCAATTTTGGCCAAGCTTGGGCTTGATTGAGCAGATAACGGTAGGCTTCGGCAGTAATCGCAAAACCATTGGGCACTTTGACATCTTGGTCAGCTAATTGCCGATACATTTCACCTAATGAGGCATTTTTGCCGCCCACCAAAGGAATATCGTTAATACCTAATTGATTAAACCAGCGAATGTATTGGTAGTGTTGTGCCATAAATGCGCTCCTTAGCTAATCTTGTTAATGGATTAAGCTTACGCCCAAATCCCACAGCAAGACTAAGATAAAATCACAATTACGGGTTTAACCACTCCATATACAGCTGAACGCCTTGTTCAACGGTTTTGAATTGATGATCACAACCAGTGGCGCGGAGATTATCCAGATTGGCTTCGGTGAAGCTTTGATAGCAGCCTTTTAGGTGCTCAGGGAAAGGAATGTAACGAATTTGACCGCGTTGATGAAAACGAATCACTGCATTAGCGACATCGTTAAAGGTTTGGCTACGACCAGTGCCTGTATTGTAAATACCGGAAACCTGCGGATGGTCTAAGAACCATAAGTTAATATCAACCACATCACCGACATAGATAAAGTCACGCAGTTGTTGACCATTGCCATAACCATCGCAACCTTCAAATAAACGTAATTCGTCGGAGTCTTTGATTTGGTTGTTTAAATGATACGCAACGCTGGCCATGCTGCCTTTGTGGGCTTCATGTGGGCCATAGACATTGAAATAGCGTAAACCGACCACTGGCGCGGTTAAGTTGGCTTGATGTCTGCGAATGTATTGGTCGAATTGAAACTTAGAGTAGCCGTAAACATTTAAAGGCCCTTCGTATTGTAAAGACTCTTTAAAATTAAGATCAGCACCGTAAACAGCGGCGCTTGAAGCGTAAATGAAGGGGATTTTGTGGCTTTGGCAATAATGAAACAGGATTTTGCTGTATTCATAATTGTTGTCCATCATGTAACGGCCGTCCCACTCGGTAGTGGTGGAACAAGCGCCTTGATGGAAAATCGCTTCTATCGATTCAGGTTTGAAGGCACCTTGCTGTAATCGTTCCAGAAAGGTGCTTCTATCCAAATAATCAGCAATTTTGCAGTTGACTAAATTGCGGTATTTAACCCCTTGGGTTAAATGGTCAACTACTAAAATATCATCGTAACCGCGGGCATTGAGTCCTAAAACCAAATTGCTGCCAATAAAGCCAGCACCGCCGGTTACGATAATCATCGCTAATTACTCTGCAGCAACTTTAATTGATAAAGTCACAACAACATCAGTGTGCAAGTTGATTGCAATGTCGTATTCGCCGATTTGACGAATTGCGCCATTTGGCAAACGTACTTCGTGTTTTGCAACAGCAACACCAGCTGCGGTGATTGCATCAGCAATTGCGTGTGTACCAACTGAACCGAACAAACGACCTTCGTCGCCAGTTTTGTGGGTAATCACAACGTTCAATTTGCTTAACGCTTCGCCACGAGCTGTTGCAGCAGCTAATTTTTCAGCCGCTTGTTTTTCTAATTCGGCACGACGTTCTTCAAATTCTCTGATTTTTTTAGGTGTCGCTGCAGCAGCTTTACCTTGTGGAATCAAATAGTTTCTACCGTAACCGTTTTTGATCGTTACTTTGTCCCCTAGATTACCCAGGTTAGCTATTTTTTCTAGCAGAATAACTTCCATTTTTAAATCCTCTATCGACTAATCGTCGAAAAAATCAGGAGCTTACGCCCCATTAGGTTTGAGTTTATTTCGTAAGTCCAACCAAGTATCCAATAGCCCAAACAAGGCTACTAACACCATTACATGCGGAATAATCAACACGGTTGCGTATAAAAACGGCACCATAAAACGGCCGGTTTTCATCGTTGCAAATGTGCAATGCAACACTGCTGCGCCCATAAAGGTATAAAGCACAAACAGTAAGATAGTGATATTCCAGCACAGCTCGGCAATCATGCCTGACGCTAAAAAAGCGACGGCGATAATTAACACACTTGCTAGCGCTAATTTCGGTTGTGATCTTAAAGCTAGATATTCCAGCCTAAAACCACCCGGGTTG
>CAIZCB010000501.1 GCA_903931355.1 uncultured Pseudomonadota bacterium | reverse complement strand
TGACCAACGAGCCATATATTCCCGGTTCTTCACTACGCGGCAAAATGCGTTCTTTGTTGGAAAGAGCGAGAGGTGATGAGAAACATAATCTCCGTGAAGGTGGGTTTAGTTTAAAAGATGGCAAATTAGAGGCTGCTGCGGGGGTGAATCCTGAAACATTACTCGGCAAACTTTTTGGTGTTTCCGCCGATAAAAACAACGGTCAGCCAACTCGCTTAATGGTTCGTGACGCACATTTGACGTCAGCTAGTAAAAAACAGCTGGAAAACGCGCCTAATACTGATATGCCAATGACTGAGGTAAAAACCGAAGTTAATATTGACAGGATTACTTCCGCAGCTAATCCACGCCAATTTGAGCGTGTTCCCGCTGGAGCAGAGTTTCATTTTGAATTGGTATTGACCCTGTTGGAAGGTGATGACGAAAGCCAGTTTTTGAATCTGATTCGTGAAGGTCTGGAACTAGTACAGCACGATAGTTTAGGGGGGCATGGTTCACGCGGTTATGGTGCAGTCGAATTTAACATCGACAAACTGCAACAGCGCACCATGCAGCATTATCAAAAAGGTGAAGCTGCCGCCGATGTTAGCAATGACTTAAATCAGCTATTCAAAAACCTTGTTGGTGCCTAGTATGCAATGTTATCGGCTCACGTTCACCGCACCATTTCACGTCGATAGTCGCGGTAATGCGTTTTACGAAGAAAGTAATAGCTTTATTCATTCCGATACCCTCAGTGCAGCGATTTTAGCGACTTGGGCATTAGTTTGGCCGGAGCAAGTGGCTATGCAAGCGCAAAATCCTGTTTTCCGATTAAGTTCAGCGTTTCCTTATTACGGCGATTGTTATTTTTTACCGAGAGTTTTAAGTAGCCAAGCCGTCAAATTGCCTGTTGAGCAATTGAAAGAAGCTAAAAAACTGAAAAAAATTCAATGGCTGGACAGTCAGTTGTGGCGAGCTTCATTAAATGGTGTTGATTGGGCGCAGCAAATTGATCTGAATACAGGGCTTTGCCAAGGTGTTTTAGCTAGCTCGGTCACCAAAATGCCAGAACGATTATGGTTAGAAGAGGAACGTCCTCGCTTAGCAATGGATAGACAAGCAAATCAAGCTTTAGATGGACAAATCTTTAATTTCAGCCGTATTTGGTTTGATGAAAGAGGCGGCTTATATTTTTTGGCCGTTTTTGAGGATGAAAAGAGTCAGCGACAATTTGAAACTGTTTTATCGGTATTGGCTGATAGCGGCATTGGTGCAGATCGTAGCAATGGTAATGGCTGCTTTAAATGGCAATACGGTAAGGTGCACGATTTGCAATTGGCCGAACAAGGCAAATCTGTCGCACTATCTTTGGTTAATCCCGACCCTAGTGATTGTCAGATCAACTGGCTAGAAGGAGCAACGTATAAATTGATTTCACGCGGTGGTTGGGTTGGTGGTAGCGGCATTCGCAAACAGCGTTTGCGAATGTTTGCTGAAGGCAGTGTGTTTGCCAAGCCCTTACAGGGGCGTGTGGTCGATGTGTCTGTCGATAAACTCAGTCAAAAAGTCTACC
>CAIZCB010000500.1 GCA_903931355.1 uncultured Pseudomonadota bacterium | reverse complement strand
GAAAAGAAATTAGGTATTCATTAAGCTGTTTGGCGAGTTTTTGCCGATATAAAAGCAAAAACTCGCTTTCACTCTCTTTCTTAAAACTCCTATGGCATGGCATCAAATATCGGTGATTACCGATGAAACAACAGCTCCTCAACTTGCGGATTATTTTAGTGAACTGGGCGCTGTTTCGGTAACTTATACCGATGCCGAAGATGAGCCAGTCTACGAACCGGCTATCGACCAAACTAAAATCTGGAGCAACACCCAAGTAACGGCATTATTTGAAATGAATGCTGATCCTGATGTAGTGCAAACTTTGGTTTTCAATCAATTTATCGGTAGTCCTTTAGAAACTTGGGTCTATGAATTGTTACAAGATCAAGTGTGGGAACGCGCTTGGATGGAGCATTTCAAGCCAATGAAGTTTGCTGACAAGTTATGGGTTTGCCCAACGGGGCAAGAACAAGCTGATGCCGATACGGTTTGTATGACCTTAGATCCAGGTTTGGCGTTTGGAACAGGTACTCACCCAACGACCGCTTTATGTTTAGAGTGGTTAGCGTCACATGATTTACGCGATAAAGTAGTGATTGATTTCGGTTGTGGTTCTGGGATTTTGGCGATAGCGGCTTTATTGTTAGGTGCTCGTCATGCTCATGCTATCGATATTGATCCTCAAGCGTTAACCGCTACTCAATACAATGCCGAAAAGAATCAGGTTCAAGACCGGATTAGCTATTACTTGCCAGAACAATTTGTGCCGTTTAAAGCTCAAGTGGTGGTTGCCAATATTTTGGCTAAGCCTTTGATTGAATTGTCGCCGGTGATTTCTGAGTTGGTTGCTGATCAGGGTGATTTGATTTTATCTGGCATTCTCAATGAACAAGCAGATTCCGTGGCTGATGCTTATCGTCAACTGGGTTTTGTGATGGCAGATGCTGTGCGACAAGATGACTGGTGTCGTCTTGATGGTGTCAATCAGGCTTAATCTGCCGAAAATTTTATCAATCTGGAATATAAACAAGCATGAGCTATCCCGAACTGTTTTTGAAAAAGAATGAAGACAAGCGCTTAAGACAAGGACATCTTTGGGTATTTAGTAATGAAGTCGATATAAAGCGCAGTCCGTTAGAACAATTTGCCGCGGGTGATTTGTGTTTGGTTAAGGATAGTGGTGGTAATGCTTTGGGGGTTGCTTATATCAATCCTAATGTGTTGATCTGTGCGCGAATTCTGACTAGAAAGCCTAATACAAAAATTGGTGAAAATTTCTTTAAAGCCCGTTTGACGCAAGCATTGCAGTTGCGCGAGCGATTATTTGATAAGCCGTATTACCGATTAGTGTTTGCAGAGAGTGATGGTTTACCAGGATTGGTGATTGACCGTTTTAACACTGTGATTTCTGTGCAAATTACAACTGCGGGCATGGAGCAGCATAAAGAGGTGTTGGTTAAAGTTTTGGTTGAATTGTTAGCGCCTGAAGCAATTTTGTTGAAAAACGATAACAGTCAACGACAGGTGGAAAGTTTATCTTTGGAGCCTGAAGTGGCTTATGGTGTGTTGCCTGAGTGCTTGTTGATTGAGGAAAATGGTGCTCAATTCATTATTAATGTTGCAGAAGGGCAGAAAACCGGTTGGTTCTACGATCATCGAATGAGTCGTGGGCAGTTTGCTCAGTGGTCGAAAGGGTTAAAGGTTTTGGATTTGTTCAGTTATGCAGGTGGTTGGGGTGTTACTGCAGCTTTGGCTGGCGCGGCTGACGTGACTTGTGTTGATAGTTCGGAATCTGCATTGGGATTGGCGGCAGAAAGTGCGGTATTAAATGGTGTTAGTGAAAAAATAGAGTTTGTACGAAGCGATGTGTTTGAGTTTTTGAAACAGGCGCGTGAGCAAAATCTGCATTTCGATGCCATTGTCTTGGATCCTCCCGCATTAATTAAACGCAAAAAAGATTTTAAAGCGGGTTATGAGGCTTATCGACGCCTTAATCAATTGGCTCTGCAGGTGTTGTCTAATAATGGGATTTTAGTTTCGGCTTCGTGTTCTCATCATTTAAGTCGCGATAACTTACATGAGATATTGCGTTCATCAGCTAGGCATATTGATAGAAATTTAGTGATGTTTGCTAGTGGCGGTCAAGGGCCCGATCATCCGATTCATCCTGCTTTGCCAGAAACAGATTATTTGAAAACCTTTTTTTGTT
>CAIZCB010000499.1 GCA_903931355.1 uncultured Pseudomonadota bacterium | reverse complement strand
TTGCGGCACGCCGACGCCTGCAACGATACGGGTAGTACAAATTGAGCCAGGGCCAATGCCGACTTTAACGCCGTCAGCGCCGGCTTCAACTAAAGCTTTAGCGGCGGCTGCAGTGGCGATATTGCCGCCGATGACTTGTAGTTTTGGGAAGTTTTGTTTGACCCAACGTACGCGGTCTAATACGCCTTGTGAATGGCCGTGAGCGGTATCAACGATAATCACGTCAACACCGGCTTCGACTAAAGCTCTAACTCTTTCTTCGGTTTCTGCGCCAGTACCAACCGCCGCGCCAACACGCAAACGCTCTTGTTCGTCTTTGCAAGCGTGTGGATTATCTTTGGCTTTTTGAATGTCTTTGACAGTAATCATGCCGCGCAAATGAAAATCACCATTTACAACCAGCACTTTTTCAATACGGTGTTTATGTAACAGGGCAATCGCTTCTTTATAGCTGGCTGATTCATTAACGGTCACTAATCGCTCTTTAGGGGTCATGATCGAAGTAATCGATTCATCCAAGCGAGTTTCAAAACGCAAATCGCGACTGGTAACGATGCCGACTAAGGCTTCACCATCAACGACAGGTACACCAGAAATGTTTTTGGCGCGAGTCAGTTCCATGACTTCACGCACAGTGGCGTTAGGGGAAACTGTGATAGGGTCTTTAATGACACCGCTTTCGTATTTTTTAACCCGTAACACTTCACGAGCTTGTTGCTCGATAGTCATGTTTTTGTGAATGATGCCGATACCGCCTTCTTGGGCAATGGCAATCGCTAGACGTGCTTCAGTCACCGTGTCCATGGCAGCTGATACCAAAGGAATGTTTAGGGTGATGTTGCGGGTTAATTGCGTTGTTAAATGAACATCGCGAGGTAAAACAGTTGAATGCGCGGGGATTAATAAAACGTCGTCAAACGTCAGCGCTTCTTGAATGATTTGCATGATCACACCTAGCTAATCGAAAATAAGCCGCTTATTGTACAACTTTACCGCCCTTCCTAAAAAGCATCAGCGCAAATTGACTTGATGTTTATTGATTTTTGGCGCTAAGCGCTTGGTCAATTGCCGCTAATTCCTCGATTTTGGGGCGATGTAAAAACAAACCTAACGCGCCTAAAACCGAAAAAATATACAAAGTATTGAAATCATCACCCAAAATAAACATCACAAAACCAAAAACAGCCACGGTTTCTATCAATAGCAAAGCAACCGTCGTGGTAACAAAATAACGCTGTTTGGCCGGTTTATCGCCTGGCATGGTTTGATTCAGTCGTATCAAAATGAAGCGCAGCAAATTGGTCAGTGGAAACAAAATAATCGCTACGCCATAAAACACGCTTCTGAACAGTTCCCGTTGTGCCTCGTCGAGATTGATTCTTAACTCAGCTCCCCAAACATGACAAACAAGGTTGTAAGCAATTAACAGCACCAATAGAAAGCCAACCACCAGCCAATGCGAGCGTAACTGTGATTGTGTCGATAAATTTTGATCAGTCATTAGTATTCGTTATGTTTTTACGGGTATTGCTAACAATAGCAAGAAAAGCCACAAAATCGTAAAGCGCATGAATCGCTATCGGCGTCAGTAAGTTGCGTTCGCCGCCATAATCCAGCGATAAACTTAAGTAAAAACTCATTAATAAAGCTAAAACGGCATATAACGGGGTAGCTGCATGAGCCAGCGCAAATACTACGCCACTGGCAATTAAGCCAACATCAGCGCCCCAAGCCTGTTCAAATCCGCTTTGCATTAGGCCACGAAACAAAACCTCTTCGCCAAAACCGGCTAAACAAGCCAAAATCAATAAATCGGTCCAATGGCTATTTAGAAGCGATTGGCCTAACGATTCTTCGAGCATTGTTCGTATCTTGGTAAATGATGGATACGGTAAGTGTTGCATTGCAAAAAATAACACCACTAACGGCAAAGTCGCGATAACCGCATTGATTAAAGCCGTTTCAGAAAAATACAGGTCAGCAAACGGATTGACATCAAATAGCCAACCCACAATGCCGGCGACTACCGCTAATCCCGCTTCAAAATAACAAGCGGTTTTAAAAAAATGTTTTTCTAGTAAAGATTGATTTGGCATAGCCTATTTAAGTGAACTGAATTTTGACCTAAAAATTCTAAACAAAAACCGCTAGAATTGGCAGGATTGGAATTAATGAGTCGTAATTATGCAATGCTATATCTATAAAAGCCTGAAAAAAGACGAACTGTATCTTTACTTAGATAAAAAAGACGATTTCAGCGCTATCCCAGAAAATTTAATGCAAAGCTTTGGTCGTTTAAGCTTCGTCATGGAAATTGAGTTAACACCAGAACGCAAATTAGCGCGCGAAAGTAGTGAAAAAGTCATCGATAGCTTAAAAAATCAAGGATTTTTCGTGCAAATGCCGCCAACATTCATGCCTTTAGCGCCTTCAGCCAGCAATCGTTATCTGCACTGAAAACGAGCCTTAAGCACAATCCATGCTAACATTGACCTACTCGCCCGAGTCGAGTTTTTAATTCTCACCAGGACACGTAATACATGGCAGAAAATTCATACGCTTTTGAAGACGCAAAGTCGAAAGGCATTCTCTGGGGATTCGGTACACTAATCGGCATCGTTTTAATTGTTATGCTGGTATTAGGCGAATGGTGGAGCCAAGAACCTGAACAGTTTAGTGTGCAAGACGAAGCCGTCGAACGCATGGAAACCACTGATACCGATCAAATGCCAATTGGCTATGTCTACGCCAACACATTGGCCCATATTGCCGATGTTATCCTTTTCAAATCAGGTGGATATCTTTCCAATGACGTAGCGCCTCCTGGCTTATTTTGCGACAACATTCAAAGCTTTGAATACGGTGCGTTGGTGATGTTGCGTGACGGCACCACCGCATTGCGTAACCATTTTGCTCGCGACCAATCTCAATCTGCCGAAGATCCTGATTTAGCAAGAGCCGAGCCTTATTTTTACTACGAACGTAATTCATGGGCTTTGCCATCGACAGAGGCTGAATACGTCAAAGGTGTTGAAGCTTTACATGCTTATATGGGCCGTTTACAAAACCCATCGACTACCTCAAAACCCGCACAGTTTCACTCTCGTGCTGACAATCTTTGGCAATACACCGAGGTTGTTATTAAACGTCTAGGCGGTTTATCAACGCGTCTTGCTGCTAGTACCGACAAGTTTTCTGGTGCAGCACATGGTGATCCTTCGAACCCAATCGACATCAATATGCCAACCATTGGTAAAACCCCGTGGATGGAGATTGATAACGTATTCTACGAAGCGCGTGGCGCAAGCTGGGCTTTAGTTCATATTCTTAAAGCGATTAAGCATGATTTTTCTGACATCTTGTTAGATAAACGTGCGATGAACACTTTGGATATTATGATTCAATCGCTAGAAAACGCTTTAACCCCGACCTTAAGCCCTGTGGTATTAAACGGTGATGGTTTTGGTTTATTTGCTAACTACTCATTAGCAATGGCGAACTATATCGCTCGTGCCAACGCGGCAGCGCTTGATTTACGGGACGTAATGAACAGAGGTTAAACCCTATGCAACAAGATCAAATCAGCGAAAATTTTAAAAAAATTGAAACATGGCGACGCATCATTTTCATGCTGATTTATGCATTCATCGACAGCATGGTGAAATTATTACTGTGGATTGTGATCTTGTTGCAAATGGCATCGGTGTTAATCAGTGGCAAAACCAATAGCAACTTATTAGGGTTTGGTCATAGTCTTTCCAGTTATCACTATCACATACTGCTATTTCTAACCTTTAGCACCGATCAATTGGCTTTTCCATTTGCAGAATGGCAAGTTTCTAGTGAAATGGATTTTCTACGGAAAAATTAAAGCTCGCCAAGACTAATCAGTAACTTAAAATCATCCATATTGATATGGATGATTTGTACTTGTTCCAATACCCATTTCACTAAGCGACAGATTTTGATTGGGACAACGCCCAATTTAGAATGAAACTGTTTGAGATTATAGTCACCTCGATATAGTCAAAGTCATATCTCTTTGATTTTGTGGAGAGTCAATAATGGTTTGCTATGAAGCCTTGCTTTTAGTTGCGGTGAATATCTGTGCGACTTATTGCCTAACTAAGATGCATCTAGTTGACGGTTTTGTAGCTGCTTTTTCAAGAATCTAATCTAGCGAACAGCTTAATATTTATAAATATCTATTCCCCATGAAATACAAAGACCTCAGAGACTTCATCGCCCAGTTAGAAAAACAGGGTGAATTAAAACGAATTAAAACCGAGGTTGATCCAGTTTTGGAAATGACCGCGATTTGTGATCGGATGCTGCGTGAAGGTGGGCCTGCGTTGTTGTTTGAAAATCCCAAAGGTTTCAATATTCCCGTGCTTGGTAATCTGTTTGGTACACCAAAACGGGTGGCGATGGGTATGGGGGCGACCGATGTTTCCGAATTACGCGGTATTGGTGAATTGCTGGCTTATCTAAAAGAGCCCGAGCCGCCAAAAGGGATGCGCGATGCAATGGAAAAATTGCCGGTGTTTAAGCAGGTGTTGAACATGGCGCCTAAGATGGTTAGTTCGCCGCCTTGTCAGGAGGTGATTCGGGTAGGTGATGAAGTGGATTTGTCGGTTTACCCGATTCAAACCTGTTGGCCTGAAGATGCTGCGCCATTGATTACTTGGCCGCTGGTGATTACCAAAGGCCCGAATAAAGATCGCCAAAATTTGGGGATTTATCGCCAGCAAGTGATCGGTAAAAACAAAGTGATTATGCGCTGGCTGGCGCATCGTGGCGGGGCTTTGGATTTTAAGGAATGGCAAGATGCGAATCCAGGTAAGCCGTTTCCGGTGGCGGTGGCGTTGGGGGCTGATCCGGCGACGATTTTGGCGGCGGTGACGCCTGTACCTGATACCTTGTCGGAATATGCTTTTGCCGGATTGTTGCGCGGCAGTAAGACCGAAGTGGCGACTTGTTTAACCCATGATTTACAAGTACCAGCCAGTGCTGAAATTGTATTGGAAGGTTTTATTTATCCCGGTGAAACCGCGCCAGAAGGGCCGTATGGTGACCATACCGGTTATTACAATGAGGTTGATGAGTTTCCGGTGTTTACCGTTGAGCGAATTACTCAGCGCCAAGTGCCGATTTATCACAGCACCCACACCGGACGCCCACCGGATGAGCCAGCGATTTTAGGCGTGGCTCTAAACGAGGTGTTTGTGCCGATTTTGCAAAAGCAATTTCCTGAAATTATCGACTTTTATCTGCCACCGGAAGGTTGTTCGTATCGAATGGCGGTGATTAGTATGAAAAAGCAATATGCCGGTCATGCTAAACGGGTAATGCTGGGGACTTGGTCGTATTTACGGCAGTTTATGTACACCAAGTTTGTGATTGTGGTTGATGAGGATGTTAATGTCCGTAATTGGCAGGATGTGATTTGGGCGATTACTACGCGGATGGACCCTGCGCGTGATTTAACTATTTTAGAAAACACGCCGATTGACTATCTGGACTTTGCTTCGCCAGTGTCGGGATTAGGCTCTAAAGTGGGGTTTGATGCCACCAATAAATGGCCTGGAGAAACCAATCGCGAATGGGGTAAGCCGATTGTGATGGATAAGGATGTGTTGAAAAAGGTGGATGCGATGTGGGATAAGTTGTTCGATTAAACTTTAATAGCTCGGGTTGAATATATTTCCAACCCGAGCCAGTTTAAAACTAAGCCGAAATATTCTCAGCTTGTTTAATCACTTCGTTGCTGGCTAATGCCAATGCTCGTTTGAAGTTGGCACAGGCTTTATCATGTTCGCCTTTCGCTTGTTCTAGTTCACCTAATAGTTGATGGGCATCAACAGATTCTTCAAGGTGCAAACTTTTCAGTAAATATTGCTCAGCTTTTTCCATTTGCTCAAGTTTCAACGCTAAGCGACCTAGAACGCTAAATAACATCGCATCACTTGGATAAACAGCCAGCCATTGTTCTGCTGATTGCAGTTGTTTCGCAGTATTTTCGGATTCAACCATGGCATAAAGTGCCAAGGTAGTCGCATCCCAATAACGGCCTAGTTGTTTAATTAAACCCGCTTCAACGTCGGCACTTGCGCCAGCATTAATCATCGCCGCAAAGTAAATATTGGCAACCCCTGGCAAGGTTCTGATGTGTCTTGGAATCTCATCCCAGCAAGCAACAATTTCTTGGGTATCGTTGTTAGCCGCAGCTTGTTTTAATAAGCGGCTAAAGGTTTGGGTTTCCAGTAGTTTAACTTCACCTTCCATAACAATTTTGTGTTCTTGCAAGGATGGCAGTAGTTTATTGATTGCTTCAATGTCACCTAAATGTTGGTAAGCCTGATGCATCATTTTTAACACGCGACCATGATTAGGGTTGATCTCGTGTAATTTGCCCAAGGTTTGTAAAGCTTGTTCAAACTGGTGTTCTGATAAATGCAATTCGGCTTGAGTTAAGCCCACAGTCATATCGTTGTCAGCTGATTGTTCGCTGGCTTTTCTTAAATATTCGTCACGTTTGTCTAATGCGCCACGAGATTGAGCTGCACGAGCTGCAGTCAAGTAATGTAACAGCGGTGCGCCACTGTTCGAGGCGTGTTTGATTAACACTCTTTCCGCGCTTTCCCAGTTGCCATCAGCGGCATCAAATAAACCAGCAATTAAGGCTTCTTGAGAGCGGTTAAATTTAATGCTTTGGCGGCGTTTGGCGACTTGGCTTGGCATCCGAATCAACACGCCGATTAAGCGGAAAAAACTGTATAAAAAGAAGAATCCTATCACCTGAATCACGGTGAAAACTGTTAATGAGGTTTCCAGTGACCAGTGGCCAAAGCCAATCAATACATAGCCTGGGTCGTTGTAA
>CAIZCB010000498.1 GCA_903931355.1 uncultured Pseudomonadota bacterium | reverse complement strand
GATCAATAGCGCTTTCTTCTTGTATTCCCATAATTTCCGATAAGGATCTCTTCCAAACACCAGCACCATCGGTCCCTATAAAAATATTCGCATTATTTCGAGAACCAATCGCCATGATAATGTCAGTAAACTGTATCAAGCCGGTGCTGATCATGTGATTAGGCCGTTTGAAATTGCTGGTTTGTTGGCTGCCGAGTTTTTAGGCCAGCCGGTGGCATTTGAGGCGATTTCGGGGATTCTGCAAAATCAGGCTGATATTGTTATGGAAACGGTTTTAGTCAGCGAAGGCTCGTGTTTAGATAATCAAGCTATTTCGCAATTGGATTTAGCGGATAAAAAGTTAAGCTTGATTGGTGTGATTAGTGCTAACCCAATTCATTTTAAACATAAAAACAAATACCAAGTTAAACAGCAGCATTTTTACTTTAATCCTGAACCAAAATTTATTTTAAGAAACGAAGATATCTTGGTAATTTTAGGGCGAAAATATGGCATTGATCATTTTCGTGATCAAATTGAGAAGCATCGATTATTAGCAAGGAAAGTGCTATGAAGCAAGTCGCGGTATTTGGATATAACCGCTTATCAGTTGAAGTAATTAGCCGTTTAGATAAACAGCAGTACCACATTATTGTTATTGATCATATTGCTGAGCATATTCAATTAGCTGAAGAAAATGGTTTTGAAGTCGCTAATATCGACTTTCGAGTTGATGATGATTTACGCTCAGTAGGTATTGGTTCGAGCATTGATACTTTATTTTGTTTTTTTGAAGAAGATTCTGAAAATGTGTTTTTGACCCTTTCTGCAAGAGCGCTGGATAAAGATCTAAATATTATTGCCATTGTTGAAACCCCTGAGTCAGCGGAAAAACTACGTGTGGCTGGTGCCAATAAGATTATTGATCCGTATGAGATTTGTGGCCGTAAAATTCATGACATACTGAAAAGACCTGATATTACCAATATCTTCGATCACACAGTATTTGGTCGCCATGATTTGAATTTAGCGGAAGTCGTAATTCCAGAAAACAGTTATCTTGCCAATACTTATGTTAGTCAATTGCAATTGGGTACGCAGTATAATTTGATTTTAATAGGTATTGTTAATAAGCAAGTTAGTGAACAATTGAATTTTGTTGTAGAAGATGTCGACCGACGTTTGAGCGTTGGTGATATTTTGGTAATTTTAGGCCCATCACGGGAAATTAGAGCGTTTAAAAAGGATGTCGAAAATGAGTTTAGTAAAAAACAACCCTAGAGCTAGGTTTTTTTTAGGGTTTGTCGTCTGTCTATCATTATTAGTTTATGGGTTTTATTTACAATTTATTGAGGAATTAGAGCCTTGCCCGTTATGTATTTCCCAGCGCTTGGCTTTTATTGCTACTGGTTTAATATTTTTAATAGCTGCAATTCATAATCGCGGCATTAAGATCTACGCGGTTTTGGCGGCTGTTTCAGCTTTAGTCGGGGCCAGTGTTTCAGCGCGTCACGTTTGGTTACAACACTTGCCGCCCGAACAAGTCCCTGAATGTAGCCCGGGTCTTGAATATGTGTTTCAGCATTTTCCTTTAGCCGATACGATTAAATTGATGCTGACTGGCACTGGCGAGTGTGCCAAAGTCGATTGGACTTTGTTGGGTTTAGCGATTCCGTCTTGGGCGTTGATTGCCTTTTTAGGACTTGCGGGGGTTGCGGCTTTGG
>CAIZCB010000497.1 GCA_903931355.1 uncultured Pseudomonadota bacterium | reverse complement strand
CGACGATTTAGCGGATTACCGAGAAGACTGTATCAACAATGCCTCGCCAGATTTATGCTTGCTCGAACATTATTGGAGTGACCAAGACGCCGCAAAACGCGCATTAGCCTTGTTTTACGACACCAAAACCGTGGTCAAACAAAGCGACGACTACAACCTGCCGTATTTCAAAGCCGATCATGTCCGCATTTTTGAAAAAGCTGTGCGGAAAATTCCTGCCTTTTTGCGCCAGCGAATCAGCAAAGCCAAACCCAATGACAAACTAGAGCAGGAAATCGCCGACAAACCCAGCGCGATGCAGGCCTTAATTCTCGACGCCTTTCCCGACGACTATAAAACCAGCATCTGGCAAGACCACACTCACCCGCTGACCTTAGTGCCGGGGCATGGCTTTCGCTCGAAAACCGTAGCGCAAGTTTTCAGCGGTCAAAACCTGATTGTGTTTACCATCAAAGCCTTTGACAAAGGCAAAGAAGGCCGCACTTATCGGGATATTGATTTGCAGTATCTGGTCGATTTTCGTCTACCGATTGTGGTTCACGAAATCGCCCACACCATCGACAATTTCCATTTCTGGAACGGCGAAGACGATTTGTACTTTTTCTATAAATACAAAAAAATCTCCAACGCCCAAGAAACCGCCAAACTGATCGCCGATGCCAAGCTGGCTTTGTGGCCATCAAAATGGTTTGAAGCCTTTGAAGCACTTTGGGAAGTCAACGAAGGTCGCTATGACGGCAACACCCAAGAAAAACTGGCGGAATTATTAGCCCAATACATTTTGATTCCAGAACGCCTGAAACAAAGCGCACCAGAAGCTTATCAATGGCTAAAACAAGACGTATTTGAAAACATCGAATACCAAGGCTACGACAGCTGCCCTACTCCACTGACCAAACCTTTGACTTGGTGGCAGGAAGCAACAGCGAAAGCTTTGGGGCATTAACTTTATTTGTTATTGATTGGACATCAGCCATGAAAAAAACACCGACTCTATCCTTACAAGACCAACTCTTAAAATCCGGCCTAGCCAGCGATGCGAAAGCCAAACAGGTCAAAACCGAAAAACGCAAACAAGCTAAAGTCCAACGCAATAACGGTGTGGAAATTGTTGATGAAATCAAGCTAAGCGCTGAACAAGCCCGTCAGCAACAAGCTGAACGCGACCGCGAACTAAACCGTTTAAAACAACAAACCGAAGCACAAAAGGCATTGGCGGCACAGATTGTACAAATCAGCCAATTGAACCGGATTGAGCAAGACAGCAACGGCTTGGCATATCAGTTTAATCATCAAAACAAAGTCAAAACCATTTACGTCAGCGAAAAAGTGCGCGAGGCTTTAATTAATGGTCGAGCGGGGATTATTGGTTTGGATAGTGGTTATGAAATTGTCCCTGCTGAAATTGCCCGTAAAATCCAAGACCGCGATGCCAGCCGCGTGGTGGTACTCAATCAAATCAGCCAAGCGACTTTAGCCGAAGATGACCCTTATGCGGATTATCAAATTCCTGATGATTTGATGTGGTAAACAAACACATCAGCTAAAATTCACTTACATACATTTTTCGGAACCCCAGCATGACAAATCCAACCTTTATCTCCACTAAAGCCATTCCTAGCCGCGAGCGTTTAATCATGGCGCTGGATGTTTCCAGCATTGACGAAGCCAAAGCATTGGTCGAAGAACTGGGGGATGCAGTGATTTTTTATAAAGTCGGCATGGAGATTTTCATGTCGGGTGATTATTTTGGCTTTATTGAATGGTTAAAAGAGCGCGATAAAAAAGTCTTTGTCGATCTTAAATTTTTCGATATTCCTGCCACCGTGGGCCGTGCAATCAAAGCTCTGAGCAGCAAAGGTGTTGATTTAGCCACCATTCACGGTAACGACTCCATCATGGAAGCCGCAGCCGCAGCTAAAGGTAATTTAAAAGTATTGGCGGTAACAGCCTTAACCAGCTTGGACCGTGGCGATTTGGATGATTTAGGCTTTCAATGCGATGTTAAAGAATTGGTATTGTCACGTGCCAAACGCGCTTTGCAAATCGGCTGTGACGGCATTGTTTCATCCGGCTTGGAAGTAGCAATGATTCGCGAACAATTAGGCGAACGCTTATTAGTCATCACTCCAGGCATCAGACCAGTCGATAACCGTGAAGATGACGATCAAAAACGCGCGGTTAGCGTTGAACAAGCGATTCAAAACGGTGCTGATTACATCGTCGTCGGTCGCCCGATTCGTGATGCCGCTGACCGCAAAGCCATGGCTGAAAAAATCCAAAGCCAAATTGCCGCACAATTTGCTTAAAACCCAGCCCGATTTTGTCAGCTTGTAGACTAGATAAAATTTCACTAGCGCTTAAAAGTGGGCATAATGCCGGACTTTTAATGCGCTAGAATCGCCGATTGTTATGAAAAAACTGGAGAATATTTACCTTATCGGCTTGATGGGCGTTGGCAAAACTACCATAGGCAAACAATTGGCTAAGGCTTTACAAAGACCGTTTTACGATAGTGACAAGGTGATTGAAGACTTAACTGGCGTTGATATTCCCACCATTTTTTTTCATGAAGGTGAAGACGGCTTTCGGGTTCGTGAACAAGAAGTAATTAAAGAACTGACCGAAATGTCTGAGATTGTGATGGCTACTGGCGGCGGTTCGATTATTAAAGCCGAAAACCGCGAAGCCTTAAAAAACAGCGGTTTTGTGGTGTATCTACATTGTTCAATCGACAAAATTCTCTACCGCACCCGCCACGATACCCAGCGGCCACTGTTACGCACCGACAATCCCAGGCAACGCCTGCAAACACTATTAGCGCAACGCGAACCGCTTTACCAAGAATGTGCCGATTTTAAAATTGACTCCGGCTCAATACCCACCAAAACTGTCGTTAAATCCATTTTGCAGCAATATCAGGCTGCGCTAGAAGACCAATGAAAGTATTGCACGTTGAATTAGATCAAAACCGCAACTACCCGATTTATATCGGCTCAGGCCTGCTAAACCAAGCCGAATTATTGCGCCAGCATATCCGCTCTAAACAAGTGCTGATCGTCAGCAATGAAACCATTGCCCCGCTGTATTTAGCAACTTTGCAAGCCGCACTTGGCGATTATCAAGTGGAAACGGTGATTTTGCCGGATGGCGAGCAATACAAAAATTTGGCGCATTTAGAAAAAATCTTTGATCAGCTATTAGCGAAAAAATTTAGCCGCAACGCGACCTTAATCGCGCTGGGCGGCGGTGTGATTGGTGATATGGGCGGTTTTGCGGCGGCCTGTTATCAGCGCGGCATCGTCTTTATCCAAATCCCGACTACCTTGCTGGCTCAAGTGGATTCCTCAGTCGGTGGTAAAACCGGCGTCAATCACCCGCTAGGTAAAAACATGATTGGCGCTTTTTACCAACCGCAATGCGTGATTGCTGATGCGGATGTTTTAGATACCTTGGATGACCGCCAATTAGCCGCCGGTTTAGCCGAAGTAATTAAATACGGCTTGATTCGCGATGCTGAATTTTTAGACTGGCTGGAAGCCAATATGCCGCGCTTACTGGCTCGTGACAAAGACGCTTTGGCTTACGCGATTGAACGCTCGTGCATTAATAAAGCCGAAGTGGTTGGCGAAGATGAATTTGAATCAGGGGTTCGTGCCACCTTAAATTTAGGCCACACCTTCGGTCACGCCATCGAAACTGGCAGCGGTTATGGTCATTATTTACACGGTGAAGCGGTGGCGATTGGCACTTGCTTTGCTGCGGATTTATCGCAACGCTTAGATTGGTTGAACGCTGCCGATGTCGAACGCATCATCAAAATTTTCCAAGCCGCCAACTTACCGGTCACACCACCGGCCGAAATGAGCACCGAACAATATGTGGATTTAATGGCAGTAGACAAGAAAAATGTCGATGGCAAAATTCGAGTGATTTTATTGGAAGCGATTGGCAAAGCTTCATTACCGGTTAACGTCGAACTGGCGCAACTACAAGACACGCTGAACAACTACTCAAAAGCAAACGCATGACTTCACTAAAAAACGATTTATTTATCCGCGCCCTGTTAAAACAAGACGTCGAACGCACGCCAGTCTGGATGATGCGCCAAGCCGGACGCTATTTACCTGAATACCGCGCAGTGCGTAGCAAAGCCGGTAGTTTTATGCAGCTTTGCACTAATCCAGAATTGGCTTGTGAAGTGACTTTACAGCCTTTAGAACGCTTTGCTTTTGATGCGGCGATTTTGTTTTCCGACATCTTGACCATTCCCGATGCGATGGGCTTGGGCTTATCATTTGCCGAAGGCGAAGGCCCACAATTTGCCAAGCCAATCAGAACTGCCGAAGACATTAAACAACTGCCAATTCCAGATCCAGAAAGCGAATTGCGTTATGTGATTGATGCGGTACGTTTAATCAAAACTAATTTGCAAGGTCGGGTGCCGTTGATTGGTTTTTCTGGCAGTCCTTGGACTTTAGCCACGTATATGGTGGAAGGCAAAAGCAGCAAAAGCTTTCAAAAAGTCAAAAGTTTGATGTTTGAACAACCGCAATTGATGCACCAAATGCTGGATAAATTAGCGCAATCAGTAGCCTCGTATTTGAACGCGCAAATTGCTGCCGGTGCTGATGCGGTGATGGTGTTTGATACTTGGGGCGGCATGCTCAGCCATGATGATTATTTGGAATTTTCATTGCGCTATGCCAAACAAGTCAAAGATTTGCTCAAGCTGGAGCGCGATGGTCAAAAAATCCCAGCGATTTTGTTCACCAAAGGCGGTGGCTTGTGGTTAGAGTCGATGGCAAACATTGGTTACGATGGTTTGGGGTTAGATTGGCAAACTG
>CAIZCB010000496.1 GCA_903931355.1 uncultured Pseudomonadota bacterium | reverse complement strand
TGAAACTTTCCAACTATAACACGCGACAGGGCTTCTGTCATTCGGTCAAGTATGCAAACAAGAGCGTAATCGCTGACTTTACTTTAAAAAACTAAGCTAATACTGTGATATTGATATGAAACAAGAATTTGATGTGGTCGTTGTTGGTGGTGGTATGGTTGGCGCGGCAGTGGCTTGTTGCCTTGGTGGAAGCGACTTAAAAGTGGCGGTAATCGAGTCGCAAGTGCCAGAAGCCTTTGATGAACAACAGCCGCACGACCTACGTGTTTCGGCTCTAAGTATTGCCTCAAAACATATATTAGAAGCCGTAGGCGCTTGGCAAGGCATTCTCGACAGACGCAGTTGTCCGTTCAAACGGATGCGAGTTTGGGAAACCGCCGGTGACACCACTTTCAACAGCGATGACATTAAGTACCCCGAATTAGGCCACATCGTTGAAAACCGTATTACCCAATTAGCGCTTTTAGAGCGTTTACCTAGTTTCGACAATATCCAATTATTGATGTCAGCCACCATCACCAAAATCAATTACAACGGTAGTGATTCAGAATTGGTTTTAGCCGATGGTCAGGTCTTAAACGCTAAATTATTGATTGCTGCTGATGGTGGTCAATCACGAGTCAGACAAGCGGTTGGCTTAGGTGTGACTAGCTGGGATTACAATCAACATGCCTTAGTGATTTACATCGAAACTGCCTATCCGCAACAAGACATTACTTGGCAGCGTTTCGTTTCCAGCGGCCCGCAAGCCTTTTTGCCATTAAGCGGCAATTACGGCTCTATCGTTTGGTATCAATCACCCGATGAAGTACGTCGTCTAAAATCCTTGTCATACGAGCAATTACAAGCCGAGTTGGTTGCGGCTTTCCCTGATTGCCTTGGTGAAGTGAAACAAATTTTAGGGGTTGCCAGTTTTCCATTAAAACGCCAACACGCACAAAGCTATATCAAACCTGGCGTTGCTTTGGTTGGTGATGCTGCGCATATGATTAATCCATTAGCGGGTCAGGGCGTGAATATCGGCTTATTAGATGCGGCGGCTTTGGCTGAAGTGTTAATTCAAGCTCACCAACAAGGCAAGAACATTGCTGATATGACTGTTTTACGCCGCTATGAAACTCTGCGTCGCAATGAAAACCTGAAAATGATGACCTTGATGGATGTGTTTTACCGTTTCTTTAGTAATGACATCTTGCCAGTCAAATTATTGCGTAATCTTGGCTTAGGCTTGGCGCAACGGATTGTCCCAGCAAGAATTAAAGTGATGAAAGCAGCGATGGGAATTGAGGGTAATTTGCCGAAGTTGGCGAAAGGCGAATTGTTGCTATAAAAGGTTGCTTTGTAAATGCTGAGGCATCCCAAATATAGTTCGATTGGGATGCTTTATGATATGGCCTTTTTATTCCTTTTAATGGCATAGGGGTGCAGCTTAGTTTGATTAACACGGAAGCTAACTATTCTATCCAAGCCTGGATACTTATCTAGTGTTTCAGGTGTTAGGTTATGTATTGTGCCTGACATAACTTTATTGTCTTCATGTCCGTCAGCAACCATCTCACCATGAGATTCTGTTTTTCGATAATCGAAGAGAGCACCAACTCTAACAGCCCCGCGTTCCTTCATGGCAAGCATGTGATCTAGTTGGCAATATTTGTATAGTTCCATCAGATTGTCTTAATTGGCTCTAATATCTAGGGTTGATTGAATAGCGAAAACTTAGAAATTAAAAGCTGGGTTTGCGCTAACGCCGCAACCCAGCCTGCCAGTATGGAAGATTATTAATCCGCTACATCATGAAATACATTCTGTACATCATCTAATTCGTTACATAAATCCAAAAATTTTTCGAACATCACCAAATCATCACCGGCAATGCTGTTGTAAGCACGAGGGATAAATTGAATTTCGTCTACTTCAAAATCTAATTCACCAAAAGCATCAGTTAAGGCTTGTTTGGCTTTGAAATAATCGGCTTGAGGGGTGAAAACGGTGATTTTGCCTTCGTCATTTTCGACATCGCTGACATCAACATCAGCGCTTAATAACGCTTCTAATACGCCATCTTCATCGTCATGTTTAAACGCCAAAATTGCCGAGTGGTCGAACATGTGGGTGACCGAGCCTGGGGTGCCGATTTTGCATTTGGTTTTGGTGAAGCATTGGCGAACGTCACCGAAAGTGCGGTTTGGATTGTCGGTTAAGCAATCGACGATCACCATGCAGCCGCCGGGGCCAAAGCCTTCGTAACGTGCTGGGGCAAAATCTTCACCGCCGCCGCCTTTGGCTTTATCGAGTGCTTTTTCAATAACGTGGCCAGGTACTTGATCTTTTTTGGCGCGATCCATCAAGCCGCGTAAGGTTAAATTGCCGGAAGGATCGATGCCGCCTGCTTTAGCGCAGACATAAATTTCACGACCATATTTACTGTAAACCTTGGTTTTTGCATCGGCGGTTTTTGCCATCGATACTTTACGGTTTTGATACGCTCTACCCATTGGGCTTTTGCTCCATTAGTTAACAAAAATGGGCGGATTTTACAGATAACTATTTATATAGGGAATTTTTTAGTGGTTGATAGCCTAGGGTTTTAACGGTTTTTATTGGTTGATCGTGTCTTGATTGTTGAATAAATCGGGATTAACTATTTGCGAAATGGGGCGATAAATGCCGCTCAATTTAGTCTGTAAGCCGTTACAATAGCCCGTAAGCCTTGATTTACGGTTATTCGCATTTTTTATATAGGAATTGATCCATGCTGACACAATATCGACAACACGTTGCTGAACGCGCCGCTGAAGGCGTTGTGCCTACACCTTTGGATGCTACACAAGTGGCGGCTTTGG
>CAIZCB010000495.1 GCA_903931355.1 uncultured Pseudomonadota bacterium | reverse complement strand
TTGGTTCTTCTTTACTCAATCTTCTGCTATTAAGCGCATATTCACCAGAAGATGCAATCACTCAAACCCAAGCCTTTTTGTTTAAAACCAAATGAGTTTATTTTCATTTTTCACTGACAAGAACGATCCCTTGGTTAAGGATTTAGCAAGGATTAATGAGACGCTAAAAAACGAAAATTTAGCACTTCAGAAGCAAGGTCTGAACCAAGCTCAGGAAATGGCTCATGAAGTTCAGGCTTTGATGGCCGAAATCGAAACGCTTAAAGCGCAATTAGATAAACAAGTAGGATTATCTAGCGAAAAAATCAACGAAACTGCAGCCGAATCAGAACTGTTGTTATTGCAATTGCACCAAGTGCAAGAAGAATTGGAAACCGTTTTTGTTAAAGAGCAAGAAACACAGCGTGCGTTACAAGAAAAAATCTTTCAGCAAGCGCTTTTAACCAAAGAACACACAGTTAAGCTTGACGCAATTGCCAAAGAAAAAGCTACGTTAATTGCCGAGCGTGATCAGCAGCAGAAGTTAGCCAATGAGCGTCAGGCTACGCTTGAGCAATTAAATAGCCAATTATCAACACAAACTAAAGAGTATGGTGCCAAGTTTGAGGCACTTACCAAAGAGAATTCCAGTTTAATCGTTTCTCGCGATGAGCAAGCTCGCTTAATTAATGCGCTTGAGCAGGAAAAGCTTGATTTAACAGCGGATAGAGATGAGCAAACGCGTCTAGCCAATGAACGACAACTTAAGTTAGATTCACTTCATCGCCAAGTCGAAACCGAAGTTAAAGATGCTCAAGAAGAAAATAAGTTGCTTTTGTTGCAGCTACATCAAGTTCAAGAAGAACTTGAGCATTATTTTCTAGAACATCAAAAACTCCAGCGTGACAATGAAACCTATATAAGTCGTTGGCAGCGTCTTGAAGATAGATTGCCGAATTATTTAGATTACCTATCGATTGTGCCTGTCAATGTTGATACTGTTTCCGAGATTCCACGGGTCGAGTGGCGGGCCACAGACATTACTATCGGTGGTATTTTGGTGCCAGAATTCAATTTTGCTACATTCTTGGATGACGGTAATCCGGGGATTGAAATCTTAGGTGCGACGGATGAGCTTGGGCAATTATTGCCAGTAAGGCTGACACCTAGAAGCTTAGTTAAGCCCGATGCCGGAGAAGATATTATCCAATTTCGCTCTATGTCAACGCTACATTGGCGACAAATCAATATTGCGATTAATGTCATCCAGCATTTCTTCAAAGATCCTCAAACCGCTATCGCTGGTCAGAAAATGCCTGAATTTTTCGATTTGGTGTTTTGGCGTCAGGCAGCAATGCCGTTAGTGGCTGATATTGGCTCGTTACCGCCAGTATTTCGATTTGATAAGGTTAAATTAAAACGTGAACTGATTAACCCAGATTACGAACATTTATGGCTAGTATTTCATGACGCTGTTTATGGCAATTATCACTGGCCTAAGCTTGAATTGCGCTTAGGTGCGGCCAATATTCAGCCTGGTGGATTTTCACGTTATCCAAAATTAGAGATACCGCGTATTGATGGAAAACTAGCGCCATTCGATAGTTGGTTTGAAGAAGCGTTTGATGATTTCGGCGGCAAACTTGAATTACGTTTCGATTTAAACCGACAAATATTTGATATTAATGTTTGGCTGCAATTAAGTTCAACTGATCAAGCGATGATGCTGTCATTGATAGGTGCTTTGAACATTGCTCTTAAACGCATGGAGCAGGATAAAGTCGCAATCTCTAGGTCTTGGGATAGTTGGACAGGGCTTGCTTCCGGTATTGTTGATGTTATGCGACGAACAATGGCGGCTAGCAATGTAGCTAAGACAAAGGCTGATGTAGAAACTGTTGTACCAGAACAAACGCCATCAACGATAGAACAGATTGTGCCAGAGCAAAAACCAATCCAACCTCAAAGACGAGCGAAAAAGAATCGGCGTAAAAGATGATAATTTGAATTCAATCTCTAATAGCCTGAAATGCAACCTGGTCTGAATCTGATTGGCTACGCCACCTCACCAACTGGTCTTGGTGAGGATTTACGTTCCTTTGCGTCAATGTTGGATTATTTAGATGTGCCATATTCGGTGATCGACCTGCCAACCGAAAGCAGCGGCAAAGTAAAACACCATTGGAAATGTCTAACCCAACAGGACTACGCGGTGAGTTTCTTTTTTATGTCGCCTATGGAATGCAGTCGTCTGGCCGAAGCCCAACCCAAGCTTTTTTCCGAGCCACGCACCAAAGTAGGCTATTTTTTATGGGAATTGCCTGATTTTCCCGACCAATTTGTACCAGCGCTGAATTTGGTTGATCATATTTGGTGTCCCACACGTTTTGTGCAACAGGCTTTTTTTGCCAAGCTCAAGAAATTAACCCTATCGATTCCCTTGCCAGTGATGAGTGCGCCTCGAAGTGGTCGAGACATGCGGCGTGAGCTGGATATTCCTAAAACTGCCTTTGTCGCGCTTTACATGTTTGATGTTCGCTCGACCTTAACCCGCAAAAACCCCCAGGCGACTATTCAAGCATTTAGCCAGTTTGCTGAGAATAAATCGAATGCTTACTTTATTTTAAAAATAAACCGCTGGCAGCAAGTGGATCAACGATTGTTCAACTGGATTCCTATTGATCCGCAAGTCAGAATCATCACCGAGACTATGAACAATGGTGAGCTTTCTGATCTTTATCAGGCATCAGATGTTTATTTGTCTTTACATCGAAGTGAAGGATTTGGCCGAACCTTGGTTGAAGCAATGCAGCATGGCTTAGAAGTCATCAGTACTAATTATTCAGGCCCAGAAGATTACCTAGAGCCAGCCTATGCTCGATTAGTTGATTGGCAAAAACAGCGAGTAGAAGCTGGTGATTATCCTTATACCACCGGCTCAAGTTGGGCTGATCCATCGGTTGATAGTGCTGTCGAACAATTAAATGCGGTTTACTATCAAACCGATCAACAGCGAAGTGATTTGAGTCGTGAGGCAGGGAATCGATTTACCGTCGAAAACTTGGCTGAAAAGTATCGGCCAGTGTTGAAAACTTATTTACGTTAGCTGGGCATTGGTAAGTTATTCAAACGCTTGAGCATCAATTGCCCAATTCTGTTCGGCGAAAACTGGCTCTTAGCATAATCTTTAACCGATTGTGCATAGCCGGCTTTTTTGGCATCTTGTCGAGCTTGCTGCATTTGCTTAGCCGCATGTTCAACGTCCGCCTCAGCCCACACCGCCTGATCAGAATCAGTAACAAAATGATATTCACCGGCGCTAATCGGTGTTAAACGATAGTTCACCGGATAGCTAATAGCCTTAGGCATAAAATCAATATTGCCGGAATAATTGGTCCCTATGACCGGTTTTCCATAACACATGGCTTCTGCCAATGTACGGCCAAAACCTTCACAGCGATGCAAAGAAACATAGGCATCACAGCACTCAATCAGTGCCAATACATCTTCACGGTCTAAAGTTTCTTGGACTAAATGAATCCGTGAATCTTGTTGGCAACGGTTCAAGAACGCCTGCCAATTCGGGTTATCGCCTTTTGCATTCATGACTTTCAGCACTAAACCTACCGAACTATCTTGCTGGTTAAATGCCAAACTAAACGACTCAATCACCGCCATTGGGTTTTTACGGGCTAAATGTGAGTTAAAGTCGAAGACAAACAGATATAAAAACTGATTGGTGGGTAAGTTAAAAAAGCTACGAGGCCTTGTTACGCCACGGTCAACACTAACCGGTAAAGGCATTAGCTGAACTGGTAATGATGTGGAATTGGCATACATTTGACGAGCAAAATCACTGCCTGCCCAAATTTCATCCATCAAACTAAACGCCTGATTCCAAGCCGCCGGCCAAACTGAAAGCTCCCACGGCCACCAACCAATGTTGTAATAGTTTCTAAACAGCTGGTCACCCCGTTGTAAAAACACCCGTGCGACTGTATCAAAGCCCGGCAAACAAAACACATTGATTGCATAAGGCGCTTTGTCAACTGCACGAGAGACATGGTGCTTAAGGGCGTTATCTGCTTGGCGCAAATCCTTACCCGCTTCGATGTTCATCACTCGATAAGGAATTCCAGCCGATTCGCAGGCGGCAACCGCCATCCGTAAATCTTCGCCAATTCCCAATTCACCAAAAGCAAATCCATAGAGATTAACCCCAAACGCTAAATCATTGATTGAGGGCTTTGTAGCTAAATTTGGCTGATTAGGTTTTAGCCAGCTCCAAGGCTGACTTGGTTCTTGAACTCGTTGTGACCATTGGCTAATTTGCTGTCGGCCTTCAAGAGTATTTAGATCAAAATGTTGCTGTAATTCGGGTGAGATATTTAGGGATTGAGAAACAAAACGCGGTAAAGACAGCTTAGGATTGATGCTGACCGATTGTTTAAGCCATTGACGCCAACGGTTAGCAATCAAAGAAGTTAATTTGAAACGGCTATTAGCAGCGCTAAAAAACCAAGCCATAAAACGCGAGCGAGCGTTAGCGTCTTCTAAAGGCATGGTTTCACGGGCTGTTGGATCAAGCAATTGCCAAGTCAGTCGCATCAATAAGGTCGCCGCTGGTACATCGCTATTGTCAAGATTGGTGGTTGCTAACGGACGATCAAGTGCGGCACGCATTTCAGCATCAATGGCATCGTCTAATAACATCTCAGCAACACCATAAGCGAAAAACCAAGCTGTTACGCCTAGTGAATCAAGTTGGCCATTAACGGTAAATTTTTGTACAACATCGGGGCGGTAATTAAGCACCAAGGATAGTGCGCGAGGTAGAGGTAGATTAATTTCACCTAGCGAGAGTTTGCCGGTTTTTTCGCTAAGAAATTGCTTTTCAGTATCATCAAGAGCGCTCCAAGCCTGATACTCAGCACGGCCACGCATCAGCCACCATTGATTAAAAGCATTTGAATCAACGCCAGCATCATTAGTTGCCGCACGAATATCTTCGCGTAATAGCCAGACAAACTGTTTAGCCAGTGGTTTTAAATTAGCGGGTAGGGTAGGCATAGAGTCTCCGTGTCTACCGAATCAAACACCTTTTAAGGGTTCTTTTGGATGATAAACGTATTAGAAAGCATTTTATTTTCATCGCCAGTCATGCCGTCTTCACGGATTTCTAAGCAGATACAATCACACTCTGCCACGATTTTAAAAATCTCAAATTGCGGTAAGAAATGCATTTCTAAGCTATTAGGTTGGGCGCTATGAAGGTAACGCTCCACTTCAAACAGATAACCACTGCGATAAGTCGGTATCTGTAAAAACGCCACACCGTTTGGATTTAACAATGCGAGCAATTTTCTCAACATCCAAGCAATCACTGGTGGTGGGTTATGTTGCAAGGTAATCACAGACAATATCGAATCAACCTTTGCTAAGCTTTCAAGCAGCGTGATGGTTTTTAGATGTTGGAAATCGACATTGTCCAAGCCTTTAGAAGCAATATGCTGCTGAGCGTAGCTAAGATGGTGTTGAGAAATATCAGCGGCAATTACTTTAGGAAATACTTCGGCTAAGAAGCCAGTTATACGACCAACCCCACAACCAATTTCTAAACAACTTTTCAGATGGTTGTAATTAATGTGGTTACGACGAAGTCCCGCAAGAAAAATGTCCGAAATGTATTTACCTGAGCTATAGAACTGTTGACGATGCGCCTCAAATTGATCTATATGATAATGCGGTTGTGTCACTACCGACCAAAACGGATCTGTTTCCCCCAGATATTCCCATTCTTGATGAATCCTTTCGAACATTTGAGCTAATTGCTGTTCTGAAACATTGGTTTCCACAGGAATGCTAGGCATATTGAATGGATGACGATGGGTGATGTTTTGTGGTTTATCAAGCAAAACGCCCATGCGTTGTCTAAATTCAGCGGACTGCAAAAACACTTCCCGCAATTGCTCAATCGTATGCACAGATTGGCATAGATTGTTAACGGTATCGACGTTTTCTGGTTCACGCCCTAATAATAGCCGGTAGGCAAGTGTTATTTGTTCGGAATTAAGCAAAATTTTATCTATAAAGTTAAGTTGGTTAAACAATGTTAATTTTACAAATATTGTAACGTATCTGGTAATGGTTCGGATAGTTAGCCAAAAAGTGGTGGGCTTAAGCAAAACCCTCCACTGTGCTGTAGTGCGATGTGAACTAAGGTGACTTACAAAAGCTATTACAATTACTGTGCTTTTGTAAAATTATGTAATAAGATATAGGTGTAAAGCATGTAAGTAAGCAGTTAAACAAAATCGTATAGTGGGTTTGCTCAAATGCCTTTGAATTTTGCTACTTAACTTTGGCGCTGTGCAAGGTTGATGTATCTTACTGACTAGGTTTTCATGTTTCTAAAATTCTGCTTAAACCGAAAAGCCTAACACCACCCCGATTTATGGGGCTTATGTCAATGACGAATTGATCGGGTTTGTCAGTGTCTTAACTCCCGTCATCCCTCACTATGGAGTTTCGATAGCCGTTGCTGAAAGCTTATTTGTGGCGAAGGATCACAGAAAAAGCGGGGCTGGCCTGACATTAATTAGGGCCGCCGAGAGACGCGCAGCCGAGGTCGGGTCTCCCGGCATT
>CAIZCB010000494.1 GCA_903931355.1 uncultured Pseudomonadota bacterium | reverse complement strand
TCGCTAATTTGCGTCAAAATGGTGCTGTAAAAAAAATTTAAACGTCCCCATCTACGTCCGGCAAGCGTTACTTATTAGCCTTAGCCAACCAAGACATCTAACATCGAAGGCAGTCTATGTATCGATTTTTAAGGTTAATCTTCTGCTTATTGCTGATACAAGTAAGTCCAGCTAAAGCCGAAAAAATTTACAGTTTTGCCGTTGTGCCACAACAATCGGCATCACAATTAGCCGAAACATGGTCACCGGTTTTGGCTTGGCTATCGCAATACTCTGGGGTTCAACTGCGATTTGTCACCACACCTGATATCCCTAGTTTCGAAAAAGCATTATCGGCAGCAGAATACGATTTTGCTTACATGAACCCTTACCATTTCACTGTCTTTAACACCAAACCTGGCTATCACGCCCTTGCTCGCGCGAAAGATTCACGCTTAAAAGGCATTGTCGTCGTCGCCAAAAACAGCCCGATCACTCATATCAATCAACTATCAGGCAGTGCGATTAGCTTACCGGCTCCAGCGTCCTTTGCAGCCAGTCTTTTGGTTCAAGCCGAACTCAAACGCCACGAAGTCAACGTAAAACCTGAGTTTGTTAAATCGCATAATTCAGTCTATCGGAATGTTGCTCTTGGCTTATTCCCAGCGGGAGGAGGAGTGCCACGTACTTTACTGATGATGGATGAAGAGGTTCGTAACGAATTGCGGGTGCTATGGGAAACTCCTGATTTCACAAGCCATGCAATTGCCTATAACCCTAACATAGAAAATGAGTTGACAGAACAAATACATCAAGCAATGGAGGCTATGTCAAAAGATCCAATCGGACTGGAACTACTATCAAAAATCGGTTTTAAAGGCTTTGAAGTAGCTCACGACAATGACTGGGATGACGTTAGACAATTACACATCAAACCAGAAGACACTCACATCATCGCCGAGAAATAAGCTTTGATTATCTCGTTTCGCGCCAAAGCTATCATCGGCATTGCTTTAATCGAAGCCGTACTGCTGAGCATCCTAATCATTAGTGTCTTGAGCTTTCTGCGCGATTCCAATCAACAGCAACTCCTCCGCCACGCCAAAACTACCACCAGCACTTTTGCAGCCATGTCAGCGGATGCGATCATTAGTCATGACCTTGATCGTCTGCAATCGAGCAGTATTTCGCTCTGCCATAATCCTGGCATTGTTTTTGTTCGGATTATCGATGAACAACAACGAATACTGATTCAGAGCGGTTCTATCGAGGCGTTACAAGCACCGTTTGTAATTAACGCAGACCTAAACAAAACCACCAGCAATGTTTTTAATGCTTCACAAGCAATAGAAGCAGGCGGCGTCAAGTACGGCAGCGTGCAAATTGGCTTCGACATTAGCTATTTGGAAGCTACGTTATCAAAAGCTGAACACTGGAGTTTGGGGATTGCTGGCTTGGAAATGTTATTAGTGGCCTTGTTTTCGATGACTTTAGGTAGTTATCTGACTAAACAAATCGCCCAATTTACTCAAGGTGCCGAAGATATTAGTCGCGGAAATGTCGGCAAACAACTGCGGGTAAAAGGCCGTGATGAAATCGCTCAAGCGACCAAAGCATTCAATCGAATGTCGTTAGCCATCAAAGAATCTCAAGATTCATTAGAAGATCAAGTAAAAACCAAAACCGCCGAACTAAACCAAGCCAACAATAAATTACGGCATTTGCTCGATGAGCAATCGACCTTACTCGATAATCAATCGGTGGGCATCGCAACCGTACAAGATCGAAAAATCGTTTGGTGCAATCCGGCTTTTCTTAACATGATGGGCTATGACAGTTTAGACCAATTGCTCGGCCATTCGACTCGTCAGTTTTATCTGTATGAAGCCGATTTCATTGATATGGCACAAGCCTATCAAGCCTTAGCAGACAAACATGTTCTACGCCGCGATTTTCAATTTGTTCGCAAAGATGGCCGAACTATCTGGGTTGATTTGAACGGTTCTCGCTTACCCAGTGAACATCAATCGCTATGGGTAATCGTTGACGTCACCGCCAGAGTTGAAGCTCAAGCAGCTTTGGGTCGTTCAGAAATCAAATTCCGCGCCTTGTTTGAATCTACCAGCGAAGCGATTTTCTTACTTGATGACAACGGCTTAGCCGATTGCAACCAAGCTGCTCTAAAGATTTTTGGCTGCCAATCTAAACAACAGTTCTGCAACATCACAGCTGCTGATTTATCAGCCCCCAGTCAGCCTTGTGGCAGTGATTCAACACCGCTGTTGAAACAACAATTCGCGCTTGCCAAACAACAAGGCAGCCTACGTTTTGATTGGCTGTGCAAACGATTGGACACTGGCGAACTTTTTCCTGCTGAAGTCTTGTTAAGTCTGGTGCAGTACGATGGACAAACCCAGCTATTAGCTTCGGTTTGGGATGTGTCGGAGCGAGTGGCGATGATGCAGGAAATTGAACAACAAGCTAAAACCGATTATTTGACTGGCTTATGCAATCGCCGCGCCTTTATTGCTTTTGCTGAACGGGAATTGGAACACGCTCGGCGTTATAAAAAACCGCTGGCGATTTTGGCTATCGACATCGATTTTTTCAAAAAAATTAATGATAACTATGGGCATAATGTCGGCGACTTGACCTTGCAAAAATTTGCCGATGTTTGCAATGAAGTGTTACGGGAATCAGATTTATTGGGTCGAATCGGCGGCGAAGAATTTGCGATTTTGCTGCCAGAAACCGACGCCCATCAAGCCCAAGAGATTAGTGAACGGCTTAGAAAATCACTATCTGATTGTCGAGTCACTTTGCCAGACACGGCGGTTAGCATTCACTTTACGGTTTCGATTGGCATTACCTTATTTGCTGGCGGCACAACTGATATTGATGATTTGCTAAACCGTGCGGATACTGCCTTGTATCTGGCTAAAAATAATGGGCGGGATCAAGTGGTGATGGGGGAATTTGTCGCGGGTTTGTAGGGTGCATTCCATGCACCGGTATCACCAAAAGTATACGGTTCGGTGCATGAAATGCAGCCTACGAACTACAGAGAACACGAGTAAGTACAGCGTTTCGGGCCGATAGCTTTTGAAACCATCAAAGCCATCACCGGAAACGCTGCGCTTATTCCGGTCTACAAATTAGCCACAGCCGGTTTTAACATCGAGGTTTTACCAACCATAATGTCTGCTGCTTTCAACATCCGCTTAAAAATCGATTGCTGGCAATAAGGAATATTGTGTTTTTCGCACAAGGCTTTCACCTGTGGCTGGAGTTTTTGATACTGGCTTAATGGCAAATCCGGCCATAGATGATGTTCGATTTGGTAGTTTAACCAGCCATAAAAGAAGTCATTAAAGTTAGAACCGGTCGGATAATTCACCGAGCCTAAAATCTGCCGCAAATAAAACTCGCCTTTACTGTTGGATTTTTCATCAAACATCATCACATCATCGCCAGCATGATTAGGAATCATCACTAGAAACGTGTGCATATTGGTGAAAATTTCTGCCAAAAGTGAAGTCAACAAGACGTTGATCGCCGCAACACTACCTAATGGCAAAAACAGCGCCGGTAACAACACAAAGCGGTAACCGATATACGGCAACACACTGTCTAACCACAACGAGCGACCTTGTTCGGTGAACATACTCCAAGCGCCAAGCCGTGTAGTCACTGGTCTTGGTTGACCTTGTTGGCGAGCGGCATTGATGCACAATTCTTTGTGAGTGCGCGGCGTGTAATAGCTAATTTTCCAAATCCCAGAGAACACAGCCACAATCGAATAACGTAACCACATCGGCAGAGTCGATTGTCTTAGCCATTCCATATTGTGCTGGGCGTTATTAGGATCGCCGATTTCGCCCAAGCTGTAGTGATGCAATAAATCATGTTCATGATGCCAACCAGCTGGCGTCATCCAATCCGGCCAATCGACAAAACGCCGCCAACCTTTAGCAAACTGTTTGCTGGTGTGATTTTTATCAGCCTGCTCAACCTTGTCATAACCTTTATGCTGAATCGGATGGGCCACTTGAGTCCAGCGGGTAAAACTACCTTGGCTGATTAGATAGGCAGAAATTGGATTTGGCATCAGCCAAGCGGTGCCGTAACCGAGAGCGGTACAAGCCTGTCCCCAGCGTTCGATTTTTTTTAAGTGTTTATAATCTTCAGCGCTAATGTCGGCTAAAGCTTGCTTGTGGAGTTGGCCAATATCTTGAGCCAATTGCTCACGATCGACCGTTTGGTAACTATTTAAACTCAAAATATGTTGCCTCTTTGCAGAACAAGGGGTGATTAAGACAACATCTGAGTGCTGACTGTATTTACGATTTTACGCCAAAATCTTACAACTTGTTGAAAGTAAGCCAGATAATTGCTGATTTTGATGTTAAAGCGTTTACAGGTAGGCCAAAATTGGCGTTTGGAAAGCGCAGTCCTTCGCGATGAAGGACTGCGGAAAAGAAATTAAAGCGTAGAGTGCGTTTTATGCATCGTTAT
>CAIZCB010000493.1 GCA_903931355.1 uncultured Pseudomonadota bacterium | reverse complement strand
TGCAGATTTTTTAGTTTTCGCTTTGGCCAATACAAGATTCTCCGATAGCTGTGGCCAGTTTTTTTACTGAAAAGGCTTTCAGGCCATGGCATCAGCACTGTTGGTGTGTTGTTTTCAGTATTGCTTGAGACGTAAAAATGGCAAAATCGCGATCCAGTATAAATGTAATATGTTGTAAAATTGTTGATTGCTGAGAGCGGGAAATTATTGTCACATTAAATTCACAATCATACAGTGATGGATAGTTTAATATGTCGGGTTTTATTGCCATCCCTGCTGCTAGAAAATATTTATGAAAATATTAGATTAACTAATTATAAAAAATGATTAGGTTAAAACGAACCTAGATGGCTCGTTACTTATCAACACAACTAAATAATTTTTAATACCCTTCAAAATGACAACGTTTAATCAGAATTCTCAAGCCCAAGTAGTGGTCAATGAAGACCCTTTGGTAATCTGCTTTAGTTTATTAGCAGCACTACATGATAGACAGATTGGCCCAGCCGCGTTAGCGCATGGTTTTGCTCGTGATGAGCATGGGTTAGTGGATCGAGGGGAAATGGCTGAAATTGGTCGTCGTCACGGCTTTATTACCAGTTGGTTTATTAGTAAACCCTCACAAGTGCAAAGTGTCGCTTTACCTGTTTTAGTGAATCTTAAAGACGGTCGAGCCTTTGTTTTGTTAGCCAAAGAGGGTAATAACGCACGCTTATTAATGCCGGAAACCGGGATGGGCGAGTGCAGCATGGATTTGGATATGCTGGATGATTTAGCGGCCGATGAGGTGTTGTTGGTTAAGCCTTTGATTCAAGGCAATGCCCGGACTTTAGTGCCGATGGGCGATTCGCCACTGAATTGGTTTTGGGGCACTTTATGGCGCTTTAAAGGTTTTTATATTGAGTCAATGTTGGCGACGATAGTGGCTAATTTGTTGACTTTGGCCTCTGTGTTTTTCTCGATGAATGTCTATGATCGAGTGATTCCTACTCAGGCTTATCACACCTTATGGACGCTGGCGATTGGTACCTCGGTGGCGGTTTTAATGGAGTTTTTCTTGCGCTGGATGAAAGCGCGTTTAATTGATATGGGCGGTAAACGCGCTGATTTGGCGATTAGCGCGACTTTGTTTCGCGAAATGATGACGATTAGTTTGGAACATCGCCCTGCATCGGTCGGTTCATTCACTAATGCGATGCGTGATTTTGACCAGCTACGCGATTTTATTTCATCCAGTACTTTAGTGACTTTGACCGATTTACCGTTTGCTTTGATGTTTATTATCATCATCGCCTTAATTTCTGGGCCTTTGGCTTGGGTGCCGGCGATTGCTATGCCATTAATCATTATTTTAGGGATGTTGGTACAAATTCCTTTGGGTCGTTATATGGCCGAAAATATGAAGGAATCTGCCGAACGTCAAAGCGTGTTGGTCGAGTCTTTGGTGAATTTGGAAACGGTGAAAGCCAATAACGCTGAGCATTTTTTACAAAAACGCTGGGATGAAGCCCATGCTTTGGGTTCCGAGACTTATCAAAAGATTCGTAGTTTGACCAATTTGATGATGGGGATGATGGCCAGCATGGGGCAGGTGGTTAACATCACTATGATTGTTTGGGGTGTATATTTAATCCACGACAACAAAATGACCATGGGGGCATTGATTGCGTCGGTTATTTTAGCGGGCCGTGTGATTGGGCCTCTCGGTAGTGTGATGGGGTTAGCGGTACGTTTTCAACATGCCAAAATGTCATTGAAAACTTTGGATGGCTTAGTTAAGCGTCCTCGTGATCGTACAGCAGGTCGTAATTATTTAACCCCTAATTCGGTAAAGGGTGCTTTTCGCGCCGAGGATTTGGATTTCTCTTATCCTGGGGAAGTTAAAATTCCGGTGGTTAATCGCTTATCGGTGACTTTGCAGCCGGGGCAAAAGTTAGCTTTGTTGGGTCGTGTTGGTAGTGGTAAGTCAACTTTACAGCGTTTGCTGGCTGGTTTTTATGCGCCAGAAGCCGGTGCAGTCTATTTGGATGATATTGATATTAAGCAAATTGATCCTGCGGTATTACGACGCCATATCGGTTATTTAGGTCAGGAAACCCAGTTATTTTTTGGCACTTTGCGCGAAAACTTGGTGCTGGGTGATGCTTGGATTAGCGATCAGCATATTTTAGAAGTTCTGCAACAGTTGGAACTGCATCATTTGGTTAATCAACATCCGCGCGGTTTGGATATGACTTTGTCAGAGTCCGGCGGCGGTTTGTCGGGTGGTCAGCGACAATTAATTGCCATTGCCCGTTTGATGCTACGTTCACCGCGCGTGGTGTTGCTGGATGAACCCACTTCGGCGATGGACCCCAATACCGAAGCGCGGATTATTCAAGTCTTAGGTCATTGGTTGCGCGATAAAACTTTGGTATTAGTTACTCATCGCACTCAGCTGTTGGAGTGGGTCGATCAAATTGGCGTGGTTGATCGTGGCAGTATGCTAGCAATAGGGGGCAAAGCAGAAATGTTAGCTAAATTGTCTACCGGTATTTCGGTATCTAACCAAGCAGGAGCTTAATCATGGCAATTCATTATTCACATCACCATAGTGATGACATGCAGTATGCCGGTCGCGGCTTGTTATATGCGGTGATTTTTACCGTATTAGCAGCATTTGTTTGGGCTTATTACTTTGATTTAGATGAGATTACCAAAGGTCAAGGCAAGGTGATTCCTTCAAGCCGAGAGCAGGTGATTCAAGCCAGAGATATGGGTACCATTGTTGAGATTGCGGTTGAGGAAGGCCAATTAGTCGAGCGCGATCAAATGCTGATTAAGATTGATCCAACCCGAATGGAAGCCGGTTATAACGAAGTCCATGAAAAATGGGTGGCTTTGGTTGCAGTTGAAGCGCGTTTAAAAGCCGAGTCGTTAGGAATAAGGTTGAGTTTTCCTGACAGCATTAAAGATCAACGTGTGGTGATTAATCGTGAAACCGAGATTTATCATTCACGCTTAAAAGCCATGCAAGATGCTGTTGGTAGCTTAAGTAAATCCTTAGGCTTGGTGCAAAAAGAAATTGCCATGACCGAGCCGATGGTGGCGCAGGGGGTGGTGTCAAATGTTGAATTGTTCCGTTTACGTCGGCAAGAAACCGAAATTCAAAACCAAATTTCTGAGCGTCAAAATCGTTTTAGAACCGAAGCCGGTAATGAATTAACTCGGGTTTCCTCAGAGTTGGCGCAAACCCATCAAAATTCGATTGCTCGTCATGATTTGATGGTGCAAACCGTGATTAAGTCACCGATGGCGGGGGTGGTGAAGAATATTCGTACTACCACGATGGGTGCTGTGGTGCAGGCAGGTCAAGATATTATGGAAATCGTCCCTGCGGGCGATGAGTTACTGGTTGAATCGTTTATTAAACCGGCAGATGTGGCGTTTGTGCATGTCGGGCAACGGGCGATGGTTAAGTTTTCGGCTTATGATTTTGGTAAGTTTGGTGGTATTGGTGGCGAGATTGTTCACGTCAGTCCTGATACCTTGAAAGACGAACGCCAACAAAAACCAGGTAATCCCGTAGCATTGGAAGAAGGCCATTATCGGGTGATCGTGAAATTAGATCACAGCGCGATTGACTATCAAGGCGAGAAAATGCCGATTATTGCCGGTATGGTGAGTACGGTTGATATTCGTACTGGCACCAAAACAGTATTAGAGTATTTGTTAAGACCTCTGCAAAGAGTCTCTGAGGCGATGACCGAAAAGTGATTTTTTGTTTGGGATGACAGGCAGTGTTGATAACATCTGCCTGTCGAACCAATTTTAATTAATTCAAATTTAAAGGCATTGGGCAGTCAATGATTCTTAATGCCTTACCTTTTTCCAGCAGTCAGACTATTGGCAATCAAACTGCTTAGGCCAGTCCTTATAGTTAAACACTTGACCTTCCAAACGCACTTTATCAATCGCCGCTAAATCCAAATCCGCATAAACCCATTGGGTTTGGTTGTATTCGCCTATCGACAAAATGCCATTACTCGGAAAACCACGGTCAACCGGCGTATAAATCGCTGCCGCGCCGCAATTTACATCAACCGCTTCCGACCATTCGGCATTACCCACTAAGCTGGCTTGTACCACATAGCATTGATTTTCCAAGGCTCGTGCCTGACAGCCGATTCTTACCCGATAATATCCGGCTTCAGTGTCAGTGCAGCTAGGTACCAAAATCAAAGCCGCGCCGCGTTCAGCTTGTTGACGGGCGTAGTGTGGAAATTCGCTGTCGTAGCAGATGTTAATCGCGACTTTGCCGAACACGGTATCAAATACTTTGATTTCCAAGCCACGCGAAATATGCCAATGCTCGTTTTCAAACCGAGTCATAGTTAATTTTTCTTGAAAATCGACATTGCCTTGTGGGGTAAAGAAATAAGCGTGATTGTGAAACTCGCCATTGTCATGCAGCACAGGAAAAGTACCGGCTTGAATATAGACATCAAATTCTTTGGCTAAGCCGGTGAATAATGCCAGATAACCAGGCAATAACCCAGTCAAAGCCGTTAATTGAGCCGTTAAACAAGAATAGACCT
>CAIZCB010000492.1 GCA_903931355.1 uncultured Pseudomonadota bacterium | reverse complement strand
CCCAGTACGCTTTTTAAACTATTAACATCGCCGCTTTTGAGTATTATCTATAACGGTCATTTTGCGGTTTTAATATTTTTCGTCTTATCTGGCTATGTTCTTAGCCTACCTTATTACTCAAATCCCTCTAAAAGAAAAGAAATTCTTATCAAAAGACTGCTGGGCAGATATTTGAGATTAAACATTCCAATAACCGCAGCGATTTTATTATCTTTCTTAATCTACAAACTAAACTTATATTCAATCATACAAGCCTCTGAAATATCAGGCTCCATAAACTGGCTAAAAAACTTTTACCCGCAACATGCATCGGCTTTAAGTGTAACAAAAGAAGCCATATATAATTCAATCCTTTTTGGAAAAAGCATACTTGTCCCGCCACTGTGGACACTACAAATTGAGTTTATAGGTTCAATTTATATCCTGTTATTTTATGCCTTAAAACCCAGAAACAGCACTTTAATACCGATATTAATCATTTTTGCTTTAATTTACGCCAATAATCAACAAGATTCGATTTACTACTTTGCCATTTTCTTAGGTTCATTATTAAGCAAAATCAAAAATCTAGTGAGATATAGGACGATTCTTTTCATCCTCGGCTTTTATTTTGGTGGATTTCAATTTGAATCCGTGACTTATGACTTCCTGCCAGACTTGAACTTTAGTGGTTTAGAGATATGGGAAAAGAAAAATTTCTATAATACTATTGGCGCATTATTAATAACAGCTGCGATGATACAAGGTTTTGCTTCAAATTTACTTGAAAGTTGGGTAGCACAATTTTTGGGAAGAATCTCTTTTTCGATTTACTTGCTGCATTTTATTATTTTAAGCTCATTATCATCCCTTTTCTACATTCAATTTCCAGTAAGCCAACTATCTTTAACCACCAACTTTATAATTTATATTTTGGTTTGTTTTTTAACATCTATAATTTTTGAGAAATTTGTAGACAAAAAATCCATCACTATTTCTCATAATTTCTCATCCAAAATACTTGAGCTCTATGTTAAATTTCGTGGCTAAGCAAACATTTTCAGATAAAACCAATCAATAATTCTGTAATGATTTGATAATCACTTCAAACACATTCAACTTTTTAAACCGACTTTTTCTGCCAAATGTTTTATCATTGGATAAAAGCCGTTAAGCTATCGTCAAAACTACAATGAATAACACACCACAAACCCCAGTAAAAAACACCGTTTCACCTGTTTTCTGTTTGCCAGCACCTTATTTTTAAGCGCGACATTGATGTTCATTTTGCAACCGATGTTCGGCAAAATCTTGTTGCCGTTGCTGGGTGGCACACCGGCGGTTTGGAATACTTGCATGGTGTTTTACCAAACATTACTGTTTTTGGGCTATCTGTACGCACACCGTTTAAGCACACATAGCAATCATCAGCGGCAGATTCAAATTCACACCGCCTTGCTGATTTTCAGTTTCATTGCCCTGCCGGTTGGCTTATCGGACAACATTAACCCACCAACCGACAGCAATCCAACCCTGTGGTTAATCTGGACGCTGTTCATTGCGATTGGGGTACCATTTTTTGTCGTTTCGACCACCGCGCCTTTGCTACAAAAATGGTTTTCGCAATGCGGCCATGCCAGTAGTCACGATCCCTACTATTTATATGCAGCCAGTAACGCTGGTAGCTTATTAGCCTTATTGAGTTATCCGTTTTTAATTGAACCGAATATTGGCCTTGCCAGCCAGCGTCTACTTTGGAGCTTTGCTTATGGTGGTTTGTGCTTGCTGATTATCGGCTGTGCGGTATTGATGTGGAAAACTCAAGTTAATAATCAAGATGATATCGCTGAAATTGAATTAGATGACACTGCACCAATCAGCACAAAACAACAATTACATTGGTTAGCCTTGGCATTTGTGCCATCCAGTTTATTACTGGGCTTAACCCAATTCATCAGCACCGACATCGCGTCTGTGCCTTTGTTGTGGATTGTGCCGCTGACGATTTATTTACTGACTTTCATCTTAGTGTTTTCAAAATGGGCTGACCGGATTCATCCAGCGATGATTGCCGTTCAACCCGCGTTATTGACGGTATTTATTGCTTATTCATTTATCAACCCTGCGGTATTGCCGTTTTGGTTGGATTTGATTTTGCATTCCTTAGCGTTTTTTATCGCAGTAATGGTTTGCCACGGTGAACTAGCTCGCAATCGCCCAGCTACACGCCATTTAACCCAGTTTTATTTAATTATGTCGTTTGGCGGCATGTTGGGTGGTTTGTTCAATACCTTCGTCGCGCCGTTTGTGTTCAACGCGGTTTACGAATATCCAATCATGATTGTGGCGGCTTTGTTGTTAAGACCCGGCTTTTTTAAAGGCCAATGGTGGCTGCAAAGCATGTTCCCCGTTGCCGTGTTTATCGGTGGTTTGGCGGTTTTTTTCGGCAGCGATCAATTGTTTGATTATTTCGATTTAATCGGTGGTGCGCTGATTTTATTAGCCGGTTTAACCTATTCATTTAGAAAAAGCCCGTTAGCGATTGGCTTATTAACAGCGGTAATCCTGATTTTTACCATTAGCTTGCACAATATGGCGTCTAGCACTTTGTATCAACAACGCAGTTTTTTTGGCGTGCTGTCGGTACGCAACACAGTGATCGCTGATGAAAACCAAAATCCCGAAACCGTGCGCGAACTCTATCACGGCACTACCAAACATGGTGCAGAACGCTTAACCGCCGCTAACATCACTACCCCACTCACCTACTACAGTCGCCCCGGACCAATTGGTCAGGTTTTCAGTGAATTTGATGGCGAAAATCAAAACTGGGTAATCGGTGCGGTTGGTTTGGGGGCCGGTGCTTTGGCTTGTTACAGCAAAGACAATCAGCATTGGCACTTTTTCGAAATTGACCCTTTAGTGGTGCAAGTTGCGAAAAATCCTAACTGGTTCAATTATCTAAACCGTTGTAATAAAAAAGCCGAAATGATCGTCGGCGACGCCCGTTTATCATTAGAAAAAGAAGACGATGGTAGTTTCGATTTATTGATTATGGATGCCTTCAGTTCTGACGCCGTCCCGACTCATTTACTGACTCGCGAGGCTTTAGAGTTATATCTGAGAAAATTAAACGACAACGGTTTGCTGGCGTTTCACATCACCAATCGCCATCTAGCCATCAAAAATGTCTTAGCCGATCATGTCAACACCATGCACTTGGCGGCTTTATTACAAGAATTCAAACCTGAAACTG
>CAIZCB010000491.1 GCA_903931355.1 uncultured Pseudomonadota bacterium | reverse complement strand
GGTATTATCAGCAGTTTGCTATCAACAGAACAGAAAGCAACTCAACCCATACTGTCACTCAAAAAGACAATTCGCATAACAGCCAATTCAAGCGTTTGACTATTGACATCCCATCGTATCTACATCGCTCAATCAAATCACAATGCGCCTTACGTGGCACCAAAATTGCCGATGAATTAAGAGAATTACTTGCTGAGAAATATGAGGAAAAATATTAAAGGTAACGATGTCGGGTTAAGGTTTACGCCCTGACCCGACCATCACCATTTATTGAAGCTATGATTCAGCGAAACAGATGCCTTGATAATTTCGACCAAACGACTAACACCAGGACCAACAAAATCAGGATTAGCTAGAATTAAATAAAGCGGTATTTCGATTACGCCGCCTTCTCGTAATGGCAATGGCTTTAGAAGACCTGATTGAAGTTGCTCTCGGATATGCGCCTCTGGTAACCAAGCAAAGCCATACCCGAGCGATACTGCTTGGATTGAGGTTGCGACTTGACTAACCGTCCAACGTTGATCGACTTCAACCGATAAGGTATTACGATTCCGTTTGCTACCTGAATCTCTGACGACCACATGCCGATGATTACGGAGATCGCGCTCGGTTAGTTCGCAGTTTAACTGATGTAAAGGATGATCAATATGGGCCACTGCAATCAAGCGAATTCGCATCAGCAAGTCACCGAGAAAACATGAAGGTTGCTGGGGTGAAATGACTAAATCAGCTTCACCTGTCAACAACGCATCAGCAGTGCCACCCAACACGGACTCAATCAATTCAAGCCGTGTATTAGGACTTTCCTGACTGAAACGACTTAAGCAGGTTAATAATAATTCGGAGGGAAACAGAATTTCTGCCGCGAGATGGATTTCCGCCTCCCACCCCGCTGACAACGCATGAGCCGCTTTTTCCAGGTCATTAGCTTCCTCAACTAACGCTAAAGCGCGTCGGTATAGCATTTGACCTGTTGGCGTCAACATTGCCTTACGGCCTTGAATTTCAAAGGCTTTAACACCTAACAGTGATTCAATTTTCTGCACCGCATAAGTAACGGCAGATTGGCTTTTATGCAAAATTTCCGCTGCTTGCGCATATCCACCGGCTTCGACCACAGTGATTAATGATCGCCATTGCTCAAGACTGATATGAGGTGCCATTTGAAATCCATCTAAATATTCGATCAATAAAGACTAATTATTATACTTTTCTATCAATTCAAAGACGTATTTAATAACCCCATTCTTAAATATCGGAGCAATACCTCATGACAAGCTTGCTACAAATCAACTCAAGCATATTCCATAACGATGGCCAATCCAGCCATCTCGCTGATCAATTTGTTTCCGCATGGATTAGTAAACATCAAGAGACTGAATTGGTGATCCGCGACCTTGCTAAAAACCCTTTGCCTCATCTCGACGCCGAACGAGCACAAGCCTTTTTTACCCAACCAGATTTGCGATCAGAGCAACAACAGAAATTAGTTGCAGAATCTGACCGACTGATTGACGAACTCAAGAGCGCAGACATCATTGTCATTGGTCTACCTATGTATAACTTCGGCATCCCCTCAACACTAAAAGCTTACTTTGATTACATCGCTCGCTCCGGCCTCACTTTTCGCTACACCGAAAAAGGCTCTGAAGGTTTGTTAACTGGGAAAAAAGCCTATATTTTTGCAGCGCGAGGCGGTTTATATGCTGGCACGCCACTAGACAGCCAAACCGAATACATGAAGCATTTTTTAGGTTTCATCGGCATTACTGATATTGAGTTTGTCTATGCCGAAGGACTAAACATAAGCGAAGCAAGTAAAAATGCTGCATTAGCTGCGGCCAAACAACAAATCACTGACTTAGTGAACCAATAAAGCGATCCGAGATAACGCCATGACGACCCGAACTTTGAAACAAGTGATTAAATCGATAGCAACATCTGATGGCGGCGGCGTTAAATTATTGCGTAGCCTTGGGCAGCATCAACACTTACGCCTTGATCCTTTTTTGATGCTTGATGAATTCTCATCGATGAATGCTGATGATTACATCGCAGGTTTTCCTGACCATCCCCATCGGGGCTTTGAGTCCGTGACCTACATGTTAGACGGCCACATGCTGCATCGCGACCACTTAGAAAACCAAGGCGATTTAAAAAGCGGTGCAGCACAATGGATGACTGCAGGACGTGGCATCATCCATTCCGAAATGCCACAACAAACTAGCGGTCGTATGCGAGGTTTTCAGCTTTGGATTAACCTGCCTGCCAAAGAAAAAATGAAACCAGCCGCTTATCAGGATATTCAACCAGAACAGATTCCGATCATGAATTTGTTGAATGGTGGCACGGTAAAAATTATCGCTGGCAAAACAGAAATCGAAGATCAATCTATCGCCGGCCCCATTCAAAGCACCAGCACTGAACCTTTATTTTTGGACATTCGACTGCCGGCAGGAGCTGAATTGATGCTTCCAATCGCATTAGGCCATAACGCTTTTGTTTATCCTTATGAAGGCCAACTAAAAATCGGTTTAGGTACCGAAAAACAAATACTGGCAACACACTGCGCAGGCTTACTATCCGAGGGCGATCACTTGGCAATTCAAGCGGATGATGAGAATCTTGCTGTTTTGTTGCTGACGGCCAAGCCCCTGCATGAACCTATCGTTCAATATGGGCCTTTTGTAATGAATACACATGAAGAGATTGAACAAGCGATTGCTGATTATCGGAATGGCCGCTTAGTTTCTCAAGACTGATAATTAATGTTTGTGAAAAACAGGCTGAATGTAGAAATAGAAAATGGCGCGCCCGAGAGGATTCGAACCTCTGGCCTCAGCCTCCGGAGGGCTGCGCTCTATCCAGCTGAGCTACGGGCGCGTTTTGAAGGTTGGCAAGTATAAGCGAAAATCAAGGCAAAGTCATTGCTAGGCTAGGATTTGGCTTGTTTGAGTTTGGCTAATAGCATTTTCTGACGATTGAGTCGCTCGGCTTTTTCTGCTTCTAATTTGGCAAGACGTTGATTTTTTACTTGGTGTTGTTTTCTGGCCTGCATGGCATCAAATTTTGGCTCGACTGGTGCTTGCATCACGATGCAATCAACCGGACAGTAGACAAGACATAGCTCACAGCCAGTACATTGTTGAGCAACCACGGTATGCATTTGTTTAGAGGCACCGATGATGGCATCGACTGGGCAAGGCGGTAGACAGCGAGTGCAACCGATACAGTCTGCTTCGATAATTACGGCGACTTGAAACGGTTTTTCAACACCAAATTGGCTATTTAGTGGTTTAGCCGGAATATTTAGTAATTGCGATAATTGTTTTATCCCCTGTTCGCCCCCCGGAGGACATTGATTAATATCTGCCTCATCGCGACTAATTGCTTCCGCATAAGGTTTACAACCTGGATAGCCACACTGTCGGCATTGGGTTTGTGGCAGTAATAGCTCGATTTTCTCGGCTAATGAAGCATTAAAAGTCATGGCGTTTAAGATTATATTGAATCCAGAAATTGTAACCAATTCGCTTTTGGCTATAAAGCTAAAGCCACTCGAAGCTGACTTTAACGGGTTTTATGATTACTAAAGCACACACAAGCTAAGGATTACGATTGACAGAGCGCCTTGTTCTGTTTTAGAGTTGCGCCAGTTTATTTTTTATTGCTCATCGGAAGAAGATGTTGCTCTCTCGGTTTTACCGAGAAACGTCGCTGATGAGCGGTCCTTATAACTATAACTGTAACTATCGGAGCACATCACATGGCAAGACCATTAATACAAATGGCGTTGGATTCACTAGACTTCAACCAAACAGTTGCGTTGGCTGATCAAGTAGCGCCTTATGTAGATATTTTTGAAATTGGTACACCTTGCATTAAATACAACGGTATCAATTTGGTTCAAGAATTAAGACAACGTTTCCCAGAAAAATTGTTGTTGGTTGACTTGAAAACTATGGATGCTGGCGAATACGAAGCGGGTGCATTCTATGCAGCTGGCGCAGACATCTGCACAGTATTAGGTGTTTCTGGTTTGGCTACTATTGCTGGCGTTATCAAAGCAGCTAAAAAACACGGTGCTGAAGTTCAAATCGACTTGATCAACGTTGAAGACAAAGCTTACATCGCAAGAGAATCAGTTAAATTGGGCGCTCAAATCGTGGGCATTCACACTGGCTTAGACGCTCAAGCAGCTGGCCACACGCCATTTACTGACTTAAACGACGTTGCTCGTTTAGGCTTAAACGTCAGAATTTCTGTTGCTGGCGGTATTAAACAATCAACTGTTCAACAAGTTGTTGAAGCAGGCGCAAACATCATCGTAGTTGGTGCAGCTATCTATGGCGCTGCATGCCCTGCGACTTCTGCTCGTGAAATTCGTGAATTGGTTGAAGCAGCAGCTGCATAAGCTCGCTTTGGCAACACCGAATCCTAAGCAGTAAAACAAAGGACGAGTGGTTATGCCACTCGTCCTTTTGTTTGTTTATCACCCCTAGTTTTTTAAACCGGTTAGTTTAATTAACAGCTGGTTTATAGCTCAAATTCCCAAGGAGATTACTATGCCTTCGCGTAGAGACCTAGCGAACGCCATCCGCGCACTTAGCATGGACGCCGTACAAAAAGCCAACTCAGGACACCCTGGCGCACCGATGGGGATGGCTGATATTGCAGAAGTTCTATGGAACGATTTCCTGCAACATAACCCATCAAACCCACAATGGCCTAACCGTGACAGATTTATCTTGTCTAACGGTCACGGTTCAATGCTGATCTATTCATTGCTTCACTTGGCAGGTTACGATTTGCCGATTGAAGAATTAAAAAAATTCCGTCAATTGCATTCACGTACTCCAGGTCACCCTGAATACGGTTATACCGCTGGCGTTGAAACTACTACCGGCCCATTAGGACAAGGTATCACCAATGCTGTGGGTTTTGCTTTGGCAGAACGCACATTGGCAGGTCAGTTCAACCGTCCAGGCCACGACATCGTTGATCACTACACCTACACATTCTTAGGTGATGGTTGCTTGATGGAAGGTATTTCACACGAAGCTTGCTCTTTAGCGGGCTCAATGAAATTAGGCAAATTGATTGCGATCTATGACGACAATAACATCTCTATCGATGGTGAAGTCCGTGGTCATGGTAACGTAACTGGTTGGTTCCTAGACAACACACCACAACGTTTTGAAGCTTATGGCTGGCACGTGATTCCTAAAGTTGACGGTCACGACGCAGAAGCAGTGAAAAAAGCGATTGAAGAAGCACGTCAAGTTACTGACAAACCATCTATCATTTGCTGCCAAACCATTATTGGTTGGGGGTCGCCAAACAAAGAAGGCAAAGAAGAATGCCACGGTGCTGCATTAGGCGATGCTGAAATCGCTGCAACTCGTGAGCGTATCGGCTGGCCACATGCGCCATTTGAAATTCCTGCTGACATCAAAGCAGCTTGGGATGGCAATGCTAAAGGTGCGGTTTTAGAAGCAGAGTGGAACGATAAATTTGCTAAATACCGTGCAGCACACCCTGAATTAGCGGCTGAATTTGAGCGTCGTACAGCCGGTGAATTGCCAGCTGACTGGGAAGCTAAATCAAACGCTTTCATCGCTGAAGTTAACGCAAAAGCAGAAACCATTGCTAGCCGTAAAGCCTCACAAAACACCTTGAACGGTTTTGGCCCATTGTTGCCAGAATTAACCGGTGGTTCTGCTGACTTAGCGGGTTCTAACTTGACTTTGTGGTCAGGTTGCAAAGACGTTAACGCACCAGGTCATGACGGTAACTACGTTTACTACGGCGTTCGTGAATTCGGTATGTCAGCTATCATGAATGGTTTGGCGTTACACGGTGGTTTCAAACCATACGGCGCGACCTTCTTGATGTTCTCAGAATACGCACGTAACGCTTTGCGTATGGCTGCGTTGATGAAAATCCCAACCATCTTTGTTTACACTCACGACTCTATCGGTCTGGGCGAAGACGGTCCAACTCACCAACCAATCGAACAAACTGCGACTTTACGTATGATTCCAAACATGAATGTTTGGCGCCCATGCGATGCAGTTGAATCAGCGGTTGCGTGGAAATCAGCGATTGATCGTAAAGACGGCCCAAGCACTTTGGTCTTCTCACGTCAAAACCTGCCACACATTGCTCGTAGCCAAGCGCAAATCGAAGCGATTAGCAAAGGTGGTTACATCCTGAAAGACAGCGATGGCACACCTGATGCAATCATCATTTCGACTGGTTCAGAAATCGAGTTAGCTGTTAAAGCAGCTGATGTTTTGGCGGCTAAAGGTAAAAAAATCCGCGTTGTTTCAATGCCATCTACCAACGCTTTCGAAGCGCAAGATCAAGCGTACAAAGACAGCGTATTACCTGCAAGCGTCACTAAACGTGTTGTAGTTGAAGCCGGTGTGACTGACAGCTGGTGGAAATATGCTGGCAGCAATGGTCGAGTAGTTGGTTTGGATCGCTTCGGCGAATCAGCACCAGCAGGCGAACTATTTAAAGAGTTCGGCTTTACCGTTGATAATGTCGTTGCTAATGTAGAAGCAGTGCTTTAAT